>JAKSUF010000047.1 GCA_024409145.1 archaeon
ATCAATTACACCAATTACAGAAGCAATTTTATCTTCTTCAATACCTGCTTCTAATATTAATCCAGACATTAATTTTCTATTATTATATTTAACAAAAATATCAATACCTAAATCTTTATAAGTATTTATAGCCATTAACATTTGTTCTGCTTCAATATAACAATTATCTATACCAACTACATCAATATCACATTGATAGAATTCTCTAGTTCTTCCTAATTTAACTGGACCATTACGGAATACTCTTCCAATTTCATATCTTCTAAATGGTAAACTTAAATCTTTATTTAAACCTACTACTTTGCAGAATGGAACAGTTAAATCATATCTTAATCCTAAATCTCTTTCTCCTTGATCAGTTAATCTATATATTTCAGATACAATTTCAGCATCATTACCATATTTATATGTTAATAAATCAAAATAATTTAACATTGGTGTTTCTATTGGTAAATAACCATATTTTTCAAAGTTTTTTCTTAAAGTATCAGTAATCTTATTTCTTAATATCATGTCTTTTGGCATATAGTCAAAAGTACCTTTAACATTCATTAATTTCATATTTTTAAATCTCCTATCATCATTATAACATTTTTATTAAAAAAAGACATATAGTTGTTACTACATGTCTTTATAGTAACAAGCACTATTAAAAGCACTTGTTACGAATAATTATTTTTATTATTCACCCAAGTGCAAAATATAATGATGATGATGTAAACATAAATTCTTCATAATATTTGCCTTTCTTGATTAATATTCTAACATAAAATCACTAATTGTCAAAATAAAAAAGAGTATTTCTACTCTTTTTATTATCTAGCTTCTTCTTGAGCTCTAGTTTCACGAACAACTGTAATCTTAATTGTTCCAGGATATTGCATTGTACTTTCAATCTTTTCCTTAATTTCATGAGCAACTTTATGTGCAGTTAAATCATCAATTTCTTCTGGTTTAACAATTACTCTTAATTCACGACCTGCTTGTACTGCAAATGTTTTATCAACACCATCAATATCTGTAGCAATCTTCTCTAATTGTTCAAGTCTCTTAATATAATTTTCTAAGCTATCATTTCTAGCACCTGGACGGCTTGCAGAAAGTGCATCAGCTATAGCAACAATTACTGAAATAACTGAAGTAGCTTCTGTATCACCATGATGTGATGCTATAGAATTAATAACTACATTATTTTCATGATATTTCTTAGCAATATTAACACCAATTTCTACATGGCTTCCTTCAATCTCATGATCGATAGCTTTACCAATATCATGTAATAAACCAGCACGTTTAGCTAAGTTAACATTTTCTCCTAATTCACCAGCAATAATACCAGATAAATTAGCAACTTCAATAGAATGTTGTAATGCATTTTGTCCATAACTAGTTCTAAAATGTAATTTACCTAAAGTCTCTATAAGAGCAGGATCCATCTTAGTAATACCTAATTCAAATAAAGCATTATTACCATATTCTATAATCTTTTCATTCATTTCTTTAGAAGTCTTATCATATAATTCTTCTATTCTAGTAGGATGAATTCTTCCATCTTTAATTAGATTTTCTAGTGTAATTCTAGCAATCTCTCTTCTTAATGGATCAAAACTACTTAATACTACTGCTTCAGGTGTATCATCAATAATTAAATCTACACCAGTAATAGCTTCAATAGTTCTAATATTTCTTCCTTCTCTACCAATAATTCTTCCCTTCATTTCTTCATTAGGAAGATTTACTGTAGTAACTGTTTCAATATTAGCAACATCACTTGCATATTTTTGCATAGATCCTACTAACATTTCTCTAGCTTTCTTATCACATTCAAGTTTAGCTTCATTTTCTCTATCTTTAATGTAACTAGCTATTTCTTTAGACATAGTTTCTTTAACTTTGTCCATTACCATTTTTTGAGCTTCTTCTTTACTAATTCCAGATATTTCATTTAATACCTTGATTTGCTCTTGTTTGATTTGATCAATTTTATTCTTTTCTTCTTGAATAAGTGATTGTTTATCAATAAGTTTAGCTTCTCTTTCATCTAAAGTTTCTTCTCTTTTTTGGAATAATTCTTCACGTTTATCAATATTAGACTCTCTTTGATTTAGTCTATTTTCTAAATCTTTAATTTCTTCTTTTCTTTCTTTGACTTCACGTTCAGCATCCATCTTCATTTTATGGATTTCTTCCTTAGCTTCTAAGATAGATTCTCTTTTAGTTTTTTCTCCATCTTTTCTTGCTTTATCAAGAATAGCTTCAGCTTTTTTGTTAGCATTTGATCCTTTTAAAGCATTAAATACTAACATTATAATAATACCAATACCTATTCCTAGAAGAGCGAATAATACATATTTCATACTCTCTCCTATTCTAGTATTTTTCTATATAGTATAGCAATCCCCATAATACTTCTGGTTTTGCCTATTTAAATTTTATTAGATTTTAATTTAAATTTAGACATCTAATACTTATTTTATAAAGTATTTAAAAGCATGTCAATTACTTTTACTTTAAAACAAAAACAATTTTACAATAAATCTTTTTATAGTATACTTTTTATATAAGGAGCATATATGAATAATAAGATAACTAAATTAATTCTAATTATTATAATAATTCTTTTAACAATTGGAATTATTCTATTATCAATAAATATCTTTAAAAAAGATAATCAAAATACTCCAATAAATATTGAAGAACCTGTTATAGAAGAAAAACACTACTATGTAGAAACAATTGATTTTATTAATAAACCAGATAAATTAGATAAAAATACTGTTTATAATATAGAATTAAGTATTCTACCAGAAAATGCTGAAAATAAAGAAGTAACTTTTAGTACAAATGATTCTAATATATGTACTATAGATAATAATGGTACTTTAAAAACTATTAATAAAGGAAAATCATCTTTAATTATAGAAATATATAATTCTAGGGAACTAAAAGGATTTAATGTAGATAAAGATAATTACACAATAGAAGTTAATAAAGATTTCAATATTAATATAAATACTGATCCAGGTAATGCAGAATATAATTCTATTACTTGTACTTCTAGTGATACTAGTATTTTTACTACAACAGTAAATAATAAAACTTGTGTTTTAAAAGGAATTAAATCCGGTAATGCAAATCTTACTATTAAAGTAGATGATTTTAGTAAAACAGTTAATATAAAATCTATTACTAAAGAAACAATTAATGTTGCTTCTCTAAATATTGGTAGAGGTAATAAATATAAAAATCTTACACATACTAGTTTCTCCAATTATTTAAAAGGATTAGATATTATAGGACTACAAGAAGCAAGAGATAGTAATGGTACAGAAAAATTAGTTAAAAATATTGCAAGTGATTTAGGTTTAAAATACTATTACGGTACTAAAGCACCTGCTGGAAACGCTGTAATATCAAAATATAATTTTATAGAAAAAACAGAAACTAAATTACCTAGTCCTAGTGAAACAAGAACTATTATTAAAACCGTATTTAATATCAATAACGTTAATATATCTTTCTATGATACACATATAGTTGTATCAAAACATGAAGGTGGTTCTTGTACTGCAAGTATTGAAGATACAAGTAAATGTCCATATCGAGTTAAAGAACTTAAAGAAGTTAATAAAATGATTCAAAGTGACCCTAACCCAGTAATTATAGTAGCCGATTGGAACTTCTTAGGAAATCAATGGTTTAGTATGTTAGGTAATAATTTAATTAAAGTTGGATATGATACTATTAGAAATAAAGATTATGATTCTATATGGATAATACCAAAAGATAGAATTGAATATGTAAGTAATGATACTAAAGAAACTCGTGAAAAAGTAACGGATCACAACTTAGTAATTAGTAAATTAAATATAATAAATTAAGAGATATAAATATCTCTTTTTTTAGTTAAATGACTTTTATTTTTTGACTATATATTATATAATATAATATAGGTGGTGGAATGAAATACCCAAATAATATTAGAAAAACAACAAGTAATAATATAGTTCCAGTTAACTATAAAAATAGAGGTATGAACTTAGAATCTGATATTAATATTACTAACGAATATTATATTGATACTATGAAAGCCTTTATTTATAAAAAACCAACACCAATTAAATTAGTTAAAGTAGATTATAAATTAGCTAAAATAACTGAAGCTTATTTTGAAAAACCATCTACTACTGATTATAATGGTATATATAAAGGACAATATATTGATTTTGAAGCTAAAGAAACTACTAATAAAACAAGTTTTCCTATTAGTAATATTCATCCACATCAAATCAATCATATTAGAAATATATATAATGAAAAAGGAATATGTTTCTTAATAGTTAGATTCACTAATCTAAATGAAACATATATACTTATGAGTAAAGATTTTTTAGAATTTATAGACAACAATGATAGATCTAGTATACCGTTAAGTTATTTTAAGGAAAAAGGATTCTTAATTAAAGATGGATTTATCCCTAGAATAGATTATCTAAAAGTACTAGAAGAAAATGGAGGATTATGAAAAAGATTAAAAAGAAAGAAACCAAAAAAGAAGAAATTGAATTAATCGACGAAAGTCCAAAAGAAACTAAAAAGAAAGAAGTTCCTGTTAGAGATAAGAAAAGAGATCGTATTACTTTATTAATAGATTTAGTTTTATTAATTATTACTTTCTTAATTACTTATGTTTTAAAGAAACAAATTTTATTATCTGTAGGATTTACAGGATTATTATTTGTAGCTTTATTCTTTGCTTATTTCTTAGATAAACCAAAGAAGGAAAAAAGCAAAGGAAGAAAGATTATTAAAGTATTACTAATATTAATACTAATCGGATGTATTATAGGAATACTTGGAGTTGGTGCTTTCTTCTATTATGTAGTTAAAAATGCACCAGACTTTGAAACAGAGTTATTAAAAGAAAAAGAATCAACTATTCTATATGATGCTAATGGTAATGAATATGCAAAATTAGGACAACAAATTAGAACTAATATTGACTATGATCAAATATCAGAAACATTCATTGATGCATTAATAGCAACAGAGGATTCAAGATTCTTCCAACACAATGGTTTCGATTTAGCGAGATTCGTTAAAGCAAGTTTCTATCAAGTATATTATAAATTAATTCATTCTAGTGCTAATGCCGGTGGTGGTTCTACCCTAACAATGCAGTTAGCAAAAAATACATTCACTGATGCTACACAAGATAGTGGATTTGAAGGTATCGTAAGAAAGTTCACAGATATTTATATTTCTATATTCCAATTAGAGAAGAAATATACAAAAGAACAAATTATTGAAATGTATGTTAATAACAAAGACTTAGTTGGAGTTGTTGCTGGTATTGAGGAAGTATCATTATATTATTTCAATAAGAGTGCAAAAGATTTAAACATAGCAGAATCTGCTATGTTAGCTGGTTTATATCAATCACCAGTTAGTTATAACCCATTAAAGAATCCAAATAATGCTGAGAAACGTCGAGAAACAGTTTTAAACTTAATGGTTCGACATGGATATATTACTAAACAAGAAAAAGATTTAGCATTAAGTGTTCCAATTACTTCATTAGTTACTGGTACAACTGCTACATCAGAATATCAAGGTTATATAAACTTAGTATGTGATGAAGTTCAAGAACGTTATGGTGTTGATCCATACGCTACTCCAATGTTCATTTATACAAATATGAACAAAACAAAACAACGTGGTTTAAATGATGTATTAAATGGAAAAACATGGTCATGGAAAGATGATGTTATTGAAACAGGTATTGCTGTTCTTAACTCACAAAATGGTAAAATTGAAGCTATTGGTTCTGGCAGAAAAGTTGTTGCTAAAGGTATGAGTTTTGCATCTGACTTAAATAGACAAATTGGTTCTACTGCTAAACCATTATTCGATTATGGTCCTGGTATTGAATATAACAATTGGTCAACATATCAAATATTTGTTGATGAACCATATACATATTCATCAGGAAAACCAATGACAAACTATGATAGTGGATATAGAGGAACATTAACATTAAGAGACGCTCTACGTGATTCAAGAAATGTATGTGCATTAAAAGCATTCCAAAGTGTTGATAATAGAAAAATTGTTCAATTAGTTACAAGTGTTGGATTAACTCCTGAAATAGATGGAGGATATATCCATGAAGCCCACTCAATCGGTGCATTCACTGGATCTAGTCCATTACAAATTGCTGGCGCTTATCAAATATTTAGTAACGGTGGATACTACTATAAACCTTACGCAGTAAGTAAAGTTGTATTCCGTTCTAACAATGAAGAATACGAATATTCTTCACCAAAAATTAAAGTAATTAGTGAAGCTACATCATTCATGATAGCTGACGTATTAAAAAATTACGTTTGGTTAAATTTACCAAGTGATACAGTTGCTGAAAAAACAGGAACAACAAACTTAGATAAAGAGTTCAAAATCAAAAACAATTTCCCAAATAATATGATTCGTGATTATTGGATTACAGGATTTACTCCTGAAACAGTTGTAAGTATCTGGTATGGATATGAATATTTAAATGTTGAACATTATTTAAGAGTTGATATTGATGACTTTAGAAAGAATTTATTAAGAGTTGTTTGTCAAGCTGTACTTAACCATAATAATAAACAATTTGTAATGCCAAGTACTGTAAGATATGCTACTGTTGAATTTGGAACTGATCCTCCAAAATTACCATCAGAATATACACCTGCTGATAAAAAAGTAACAGAATTATTTAAAGCTGGTACTGAACCAACAGTTGTATCAAAAGCTTACTATCCATTACCAACAGTAACAGGATTAGAAGTTAAGTCAGTTACAGGTGGTACTAAGATTTCTTGGACAGCTGCTACTGATCCAAAATACTATGATGATGAAAAAGATAAAGAAAAAACATATACATTAGTATATAATGTTTACAAAGATGATAAATTATTAACAACTACTCAATCAAATACATACTTAGCTACAGATTTAGCAAGTGTATTTGGAACATATAAAGTTTATACATGTTATCAAGAAGTTACTACAAATAATTCACAACCTGCAATATATGAAGTAACTCAAAATTATTATGCTACATTAAATCAAAAAGCTACAAAAGAATATAAAACAGGCTCTACAGCATTAACTAATATAGTTAATACATTAATGTCTACTGATAACGTTAGAGTTACTCTAGACGGTGAAAACGTAAGTGAACAAGCTACTATAACATTATCTATTAAAGATAAAGATGGAAATGTAGTTACATCAATTGATAAAACCAAACCAAATGAATATACATTCACATATAGTGTTAAGATTGAAAATTATAAAACAACTTTAACAACTACATTAAAGATTGTATATGATACACAATCTACAAATTCAGTAACAAATTAAAAAAAGGAAGTTAATCTTCCTTTTTTTTACATAAAAACTTGCTAATAAAAATCAATATTTATTTTTAATTTTTTTACAATTATTTTATTCCACGACAAAAATTGACCATAAAAGGTCTTTTTTTAATTTTCACCAAATTTCAAGTTCTTTATATTTTCTTTTTACTTTGCCATAATATTGTCTTAAAAATTTATTTAATGTTGCTATTTTAGCAACTTTTTTTGCTTTTCCTTCATTTTCTTTTTGGATCATATATATCTTTAATTCATTATCATTACTACAACTTGCTTTTATTGATTTCATTATTTCATATCCTGTTTTTCTTAAATATCTATTACCTCGTTTTGAAATGTGTCTATTTGTCGCTTCAAATTGTCCGGATTGATAAGGTGGTGCATCTAATCCTGCATACGCTATTAAACTTCCCGCATTTTTAAATCTTCTTACATCTCCAATTTCAGCAATAATTCTTGATGTAAGCTTATTTCCACACCCTGATATTTTACTAATTTCTTCATATTCAGGCAATTCTCTTGCAAGTTCGTCCATATTTGATATAATTTCTTTAGATGTTTTTATTTGAATAATTAAAGCATCCGCACAACTTATTGCTGAAAGTTGTGAAAATTTGTTATTAGGACGTACACTTAATGTGTTAAGGGCAAGGTTGTAAATTTTATTAGCTAGGGTTATTCCAGATCCCTTATGTCCTAATTTTTTTGCTATTTTATCAATCTCATTTACAAATTGAGATTGTTTTTTATTTGTTACAATTTCTGGATGATAATATTTCTTAAATACTTCTAATCCTAATATAAATGTATTATCATCTAGTAATTGATAGTATCCAGGAAATAATAAATCACATAAATTTGAAAAATTCACTTTTTCCTGAACTTGTATTTCTATACTTGTTATATATTGTCTTGATAAAAATCTTAGATTGTCATAAATTTCTTCATTATCATATGACATATTTAATTTATACCAATTATCACAACAATACTCTGCTAATTTATATGAATCTTTTATATCTGTTTTTGCTTTTCTTAATCCACGATCTAAATATTTTTTAATCTTTAAAGCATTTTCAGCTACTACAAAATATCCTTTATCAATTAAGTATCCAAAAACAGGTAAATGATATGTTCCTGTTTCTTCCATTACTATTTTTAAATCGTTTTTTGGTATATTCTTTATCTTTTCTTCCAAAATTTTTAATCCCTTTAAATCATGTGCTATTTCAAATGGTTCTTCAATTACTTCACCAGCTAATGATAAAATTGCTACTGTACTTTTACCTTTTGAAATATCAATTCCAACTCCATACTTCATTATCTTTTTCCTTCCTATTCTTTTTATTACGATTGGTTCCAACTCCTCTACATATCTTCATTTTGGCTCTTGACACGAGTATTATTTCATCCTCAACTTGCTTAATCGAATATATTATGTGAAGGTTGGATAACACTTTTTATGACGAGAACTTTATCTCTAAAAGAGGCACGTTATCCAATCACTTTCATCATAATAAAAAGAAGTGTAATAATCAACTACATTTCTGTAATTAATTATTACACTTTTATAGTACCAAAAAGA
>JAKSUF010000048.1 GCA_024409145.1 archaeon
TTATTAATTAATAATTTTTATAATAATATAATTTTAAATAATTAAAATTATTTTAATATCTTACTTAATCAACCTCAGAACCTAAACATGCTTTACAATCTACAGGTATCTGACCTTTTTCTTTATGAATTTGACATAAAACATCTGCAGTTTTAATTCTCTTACAAATATAACAAGTACGAGATATAATATCAGATTTATCCGCCTTACCTTCATAAAGGTCATTTGCAAATTCATGAATTAATTTTTTAACATCATCATTAAATTGAATTCCACTACCTCTTTTATCAGTTAAATATTGAGAAACTGCAGGTTGAGTAATATCCATTAATTCAGAAATCTTTTTTTGTTTCATACCTAAATTTAATAAACTTTTAGCCAGTTCAGAACGTAT
The DNA here is from genome assembly GCA_024409145.1 of archaeon. GTDB lineage: Archaea > Methanobacteriota > Methanobacteria > Methanobacteriales > Methanobacteriaceae > Methanobrevibacter. Next base: position 395 of record JAKSUF010000048.1, read on the forward strand.
GGCTGGAATAATATACCATACAACGATTTCACAAGGTGGTTTCATTTTAAAATCTCCTTTAAATTAGGTTAATTATAAATAACCCTAATCTACACTAATTTATAAATATTAATATTCATTAAAAATTTCCTCAATTTCAGGATTTTTTTCTAAATGTTTAGATTGAATATTTAATTTTTTATTTAATAATTCAACTTGATCTTCAAGAGTTTTTTGACGTTTTAAAAGCAAATCAACAGCTTCAGTAACAGGGTCAGGTAAATCATGGTCCAAACTCATGACACAATTTCTTTTCTCCTGAACAATCCTACTTGGAACACCTACTGCAGTAGTTCCTGGAGGCACATCTCTTAAAACAACAGAACCTGCACCAATTTTAGAAGATTTACCCAAAGTAATATTACCTAAAACCTTAGCACCAGAGCCTACTACAACACCATCTTCAACAGTAGGATGTCTTTTACCTTTACTTAAACTAGTTCCACCAAGAACAACACCTTGATAAATTAAAACATCATTTCCAACAATAGCAGTTTCACCAATAACTACACCCATACCATGATCAATAAATACTCTTTTACCTATTTGAGCACCAGGATGAATTTCTATTCCTGTGAGAAACCTGCTTAAATGAGAAACAAATCTTCCCCAGAATGGAAGATTCTTAATCCAGAACCAATGCGCTATTCTTTGGAAAATAATTGCCCAAAAACCAGGATAACAAGTGATAACTTCAAGAGTTCCCCTAGCAGCAGGGTCCCTCATTTTTACAGCAGTTATCTCTTCTTTCAATCCATCGAACATATCAATTCTCCATTAAATAGTTAATTAAAAACATCATCAGCATACACTGTTTTGATATAAAATATAACAGTGACATATTATTAACAAAGTTATATTTATTTTCATAGTATATAAATTATATTAGAAAATATAGAACAAAGAAAAATTATAAAATATTTTAATCTAGTAACTTAAAATTCTCAAAGAAATTATTAAAAAAATATTTATTAATTAAATACAAATTTATTATTAAAATATCAATTAATAAGTGTAAGTTGAATGGTAAGGTAAAATGAACATTAAAAAATATTTTAAACTAAATGAAAATGAAACAGATGTTAAAACAGAAGTTCTTGCAGGAATAACAATGTTTATGGCTATGGTGTTCATGCTCATTGTAACTACAAACATACTTGGAGAAGCAGGAATGGATAAAAATGGAGTTTTTGTAGCAACAACATTAGGTGCTGCAATAACTTGCTTCCTTTTAGGAACTATGTATAATAAAGTCTACATAGCAGGACCATCAACAGGAATTATAACTTATTTAACCTACACATTAGTTCAAGACATGGGATTTTCATGGGAAATAGGATTACTTGCAATAATAATTGAAGCATCAATATTATTAATACTTGCTTTAACTAATATAACAGAAGATATTTTACATTCAATACCAGATACATTGAAATATGGGATTAGTGCAGGAATTGGGTTATTTATTGCATTTATAGGATTACAAGGAGCAGGAATTGTTATCGGAGATCCACAGTCACTAATAGGAATTGGAGATTACAGAAATCCATCTGTACTCTTAACAATAATAGGAGTAATTATAACTGGGGCATTAATGAAAAAAGATATTAAAGGATCTATTTTAATTGGAATCATCATAACATATATTTTAGCAATACTATCTCAAATTTTAGGATGGTACGTAGTTAATCCTTCAATAGGTGCTTACTCATTAATACCAACACAATTAATTGACTTTAATATAATTTCTGGACTAATGAATGTATCATTCCATATAACAAATATTTCCCAAATCACAAACTCTATGAATAATATTGTTTTCTTCATGATAACAATATTTGTTTTCTTATTTATTGATATAAGTAGTAACTTATCCACAGTTATTGGAATTGACTCACAATTAAATGAAATAAATAAACATAAAATTTTAGATGAAAACTATCCAAAAAAAGAATCTAAATTAAAAGAAGCAATTATTCCTGCATCAATTGGAAGCATAATTAGTGGTTTATTAGGAACTACAACAATGGTAACTTACCTTGAAACTGCACCTGGAGTAGCAGTAGGTGGACGTACTGGTCTTGCATCAATAGTGACTGGAGCATGTTTATTAACCTGTCTTATATTTTCACCAATAATTACAATACTTCCACAATTTGTAGTGAGTCCAGCGATTATTATAGTGGGTATGATGATGATTAGTACATTAAAACTTATTGATTTTGATGATGTTAGTGAAGGATTACCTGGATTTTTAACATTTTTATTTATACCATTTACTTATGATATTGGAGAAGGAATTCTACTTGGAATAATAAGTTATGTCTTAATTAAAGTATTATCTGGAAATATCAAAGATATCAAGAAAGGGACATGGATTTTATTTATATTTGTATTAGCAATGTTTTTATGTATAAAATTTATTTATCCAATTTAATCAAATAAAACCACATACAAAAATTCATCAGAAAATTTTAACCAAATTAATCAAATTAATAAAACCACATATAAAATTCATCAAAATTAAGTATTACTTAAAAATTACAGTTAAATGATTGAAAAGGAATAATCTAATAAGTATTAACACATAAACACAAACAAAGAGAAAGATAATTATGAAAAATAAGTTAGAAGATAAAAAATTATATAAAAAAACATTATATAAAACTCCTATACGAAATATTACTATTATTTGGAGTAAAACAGATAGTTTTAAAATAGAAGAAATAGTATTATCCAATCCACAATTAGATTCTGATGAAATAGCTAATAAAAAATATGAGAATCTAGAGATATTAAACTCTAAAAAAGAACCTAAAAAACTAAAAAATATCTTAAAAGAATTACAAAACTTCTTTAATGAAGAAGAATATCATTTTTCAACAAGCTATTTAAATCTAAATAGATTAACAGATTTTCAAAAAGAAGTATTACTTACAGAGTTTAATACTAAAAAAGGAACTGTGAACACATATGGCGAATTAGCAAAGAAAGTAAATAGACCAAAGGCATATCGAGCAGTGGGAACTGCACTTGCAAACAATCCATTCCCAATTATAATACCTTGCCATAGAACAATAAAAGCAAATAATACAATAGGTGGTTTTGGTGGAGTTGGACAAGGATTAGAATCAAAAAAGATATTACTCGAGCTTGAAGGTATAGAAATTGAAGGTAAAAAAGTAATTAGTGAAAGTCCAATAATTTCATTAGATAAAAGTAAACAGGACAAAATAACTAATTACCAATAATTAATAAAAAAGAAAAATAATTTAAGAAAAAAGAAAAATAATTTAAGGATAAAAAAATCCAGATTAAAAATATACTGAAAATAAATATTAATTATAAAAACTGAAAAATAAAAAAATTAAAATATTAATCTTCAAGAACATTTATGTCATACTGACAAAGATCATTTAATGGACAAATATCACATTGTGGACCAATAGGTTTACAAATAGTTTGACCAAATTGTACCATCAAATCATTCAACTCAATCCAAAGGTCTTTAGGTACTTTTTTCATTAGAACTTGTTCCGTTTCCTCAGGTTCTTTAGTATTAGCTAAACCCCAACGATTAGAAATCCTATGAACATGAGTATCAACAGGAATAGCTGCTTCCTGAAATGCAAATACAAAAACACAATTAGCAGTTTTACGACCTACACCCGGAAGAGATAAAAGCTCATCCATATCATTTGGAACTTCTCCACCATATTGATCAATTAAAATTTGAGAAACTTCAATAATTCTTCTTGATTTTACCCTATAAAAACCAGCTTGACGTACTAATTGTTCAACTTCTTCTATAGGGGCATTAGCTACTGCATGAATATCTGGAAAAACTTCAAAAAGAGCATTAGTTGCTTTATCTGTGTTTTCATCTTTAGTTCTTTGAGATAATATTGTCCTTACTAAAACACGATAAGGATCTCTATCATGAAAAACACGAATTTCATAAATTTCATTTAATCTCTTTAAGATTTCTCTAATTTTTTCTTCATCATCCATAACAAAACACCTTAATCAAGAATAATATTAAGTTTATTAATTATTAATTTAATTCTAATTCAACACCAATATCTGCCATAGCTTCAATGAAATTAGGGAATGAAACATCAAAACATTCACCATCTTCAACTTCAACATCTTCTTTTAAACCTAAAAGTGAGAAAGCCATTGCTAATCTATGATCTTTATGAGACTTAACAATACCTCCAGAAATAGTTTTACCTTGAATAATAAGAGAATCTTCAAGCTCTTCAAGAACACAACCTAATTTTTTAAGTTCTTCTGCAGTAGTAGCAATTCTATCAGTTTCTTTTAAACGAGCATGTGCAATTCCAGTAATTTTAGTTTCACCCTCAGCAACAGCAGCTAAAACAGCAACAGTCAATAATAAATCAGGAGCATTTGAAAGATTAATTTCAGGAACTGCTTTAAGATTACCATCAGAAATAATAGTTACAGAATCATCATTAGAGATAATAGTACAACCCATATCTTTTAATATATTAATTATTAACTTATCTCCTTGTTTTGAATCCTTAAATAAATTTTGAACAGTAATCTCACCACCAGCAATAGCTACAGTAGCTAAAAGGTAAGATGCTGAAGAATAATCACCTTCAACAGTATAATCTGTAGCAATATACTTTTTAGTAGAAACATTAAATTTTTCACCAAAACAAGTAGGGAAATCTTCATTACAATCAGTATGTTTAGTGTATTCTACACTTTCAACATTAACACCAAATTTATCCATAACAGATAAAGTCATATCAACATAAGGTTTTGAAACAAACTCAGGGAATACTTCTAAATCAACACCTTCCTTAGACAATGGTGCAGAAATAAGTATGGAAGAAATAAACTGAGAACTCATATTACCCAATATACCTACAGATCCACCATTAAATCCAGGATAAATAGTTAAAGGTGCTTTACCCTCAGTAGAATCTATTTTAATACCCAAAGTATCTAAAGCTTCTATAAGTGGCCCCATAGGTCTTGTTTTAAGAGAATCATCACCTGTAAAAATAACTTCATTATCAGATAAACTTGCGACACTTGTCATAATACGAAGAGTGGTTCCAGAATTAGCTAAATCTATAGGTTCAGAAGAATTATTATGTAAATTCCCACCAGTACCTATAACTTCTAAATATTCCTCAGATCCATCATCTTTTTTAGTTATTATTGCACCTAAAGATTTACATGCATTAATAGAAGAAATTACATCTTCAGAATATAAAACATCATATAATTTAGAGATTCCTTCAGATAAAGATGCAATAATCACTGATCTATGACTATAACTTTTAGAAGAAGGAGCTTTAACACAACCTTCAATTTTAGAAAAATTTTTTATTTTAAGATTCATTATATCAATTAATAATATATTAAAAATTAATTATAAACTTAACTAAAAAAACAATAGAAATTATGAAAAAATTAAAAATTTGATTTAAAAAAAACTTAAAAATTAATTAAAAAAAAACAAAAATTAAAAAACAACTAAAATATAAAAAGAAAAAATAAAAATAACTAATAAAATTAATTAGAAAACTCAATAATAATCCCATCAGGGTCTTTAAGCTTGAAATGTTTTGGTTTAGGTGCCATGTCAAAAATATCAGATGGAGTATAACCTGCATTGACTACAGTAGAATAAAATTCTTCTAAAGAACCTTCAACATGAAAACTTAATACAAGTCCTTTGGTTTCTACTTTTTCAACACCTTTAAAATCAACTAATTCTAAACGAGTTTCACCTTCTTCATTAGCTAAAAAAACAATTTTACCCATAGGAAGTTTTAAATTAGCCTGAACTTGTAATTTTGCAATTTTAGTATAAAAATCTACTGATTTTTCTAAATCTCTAACCATAAGAGTAATATAATTCAATTTCATTTTACCAACCAATCCAAATAAATACTAATAGAAAATAGAAAATAAAAAATTAAAATAAAATTTAAGAACTTAATAATATATTAAAAATCAATTAGAATTCTACTGAATCTAAAATAGCTAAATAGTCATTATATGCATAAGGAAACTCTTTAAAATTCATCAATTCAAAAATATACATATAACCATTATTTAAAAATGCAGAAACTTGAAGTTCTAAAGTTTTTCCACCTTCTTGTGCATTAGAAATAATGTTAAATACTTCATTATCATTAAGAGTAACTACTTTTGAATCAACAATGGTCCAACCTTGATTTTCAAAACTTCTTCTCATATCAGATTCTAAATCTGCAACATTATTTTTATTACCTGCTTCATTTTTATAAATAGTAATAGTTGAAGGATTTTCTTCTACAACTTTAACTAAAGCTTTAATACAGTTTTGACCAATAACATCTTTTCTTTGTTCTTTCCAATTACTTAAATATTTAAATTTAATACCTTCTTCATCAAAAAGTACTTCATCCATAATATCACCTAATCTAATTAGTAATTTATTATTTCTAATATTAATATGTTTAATAGAGTTTAATAATTTAATGAAAAATATTAAAAAAATATTTGTAATCATAGCTAACTTATTAAGAAATAGGTTAAAAAAAGAAAGAAAATAACTAAATTAATATACTCAATTAAAAAAAAAAGAAAGAAAATAACTAAATTAATATACTCAATTAAAAAAATACCTATTAATATAATACTTGATTAGTAGGTTTAGAGTATTCTAAATCAAAATCAACAGGAGAGTAAAAATGAGGTGCTTCTTTCTTTTTGAAGTAATTTAAATAAATAATATTATCATTATAAATCAAAGAAGAACCAGTACCATAAATATTAGAAAATTTAATTGTATCTCCTAATCCCACATTTGTTTCTCTTTTAAAATTAGATAATGAAATATTAGCTAAAAAAATATCAATATCATAATTTAAATGATTAAACTTAGAACCTGAAAACCCAGTTAATGTCTTATTAGAATCAATGTTAGAGTTTATATTATCAATAAGATAACTTCTTATAATTTTTTCATGAAAATCAGAATATAACCAGGAACTAGCAAATAATTCTAGACCTAAAATCTCATTATTAACAACAATTATTAAACCAATTTGACCATCTAAACATTCAAAGTGATTTATTATTTCATTATGATTTATATTCTCATAAGTATCATTTAAAGCAGAAGTTGGAGATCTGGATTTAGTAGATTCTTCAAGTTCATTAATGGAATCCCATACCATATTCTGACATGGAGCATTATCATATAAATTCATAGATTTTAGTCGGCGAGTATTAGAATTAGCAAAATATTTAGATTGAGAAAACTTAACATCACTATTTTTATATTCCCATCTTCCTTGTTCAGTACAACTTACAGATACTTTACTAGTAGTTACTGGAGGAATTAAAATAGTACTATTAATAATACGATTTTGTTTTGCACCAACAATTTCTTCACCATCAACCAATATTAAAGGTGCAATAGAATCATTTTTAACAAGAATTTCTCCAACAGTACTTGGATTACACTCTGTAATTTCAACAAGTCCTAAACTTAATCCTTTTTTTAAAGTCAAAATATCTTCATTTATAGAACATACAGATTTAATTGGAATTACTGTAACATTTTTAAATTCTTGAGCAGGAAATGTATCCAAAGAAATAGTAATATCTTCAATAGTGATTTCAACCATAAAAAACCTCATCATATACAATATAATATTATCCAATTTATAGATAATGTAAATTTTTAACCATAACAAACACAAAAAAGTAAGTTAAACCTCCCAAATCAACCTACAACAAACACAAAAAAGTAAGTTAAACCTCCCAAATTAACTTACTACATATTACATAGATTTAAATAATTAAATCTTGTAATAAAGATTAAATTACCTCCCTTAATTTAACCAAAGTTTTTTTAATGAAGACTAAAATCCCCTAAATTTAATCAGAGAGTATGCCGACCGTCGTCTAATAAAAATTATAGATTTACCTCCCATAAATCATAAGTTTTAATTAAACACCCACCCAGAATATATTAAAAATATATTTATTACTACTAACTGATTAGATGAAATAAAAGTAATTTATATTGAGATATTAAAATAAATCATTAAATGAAATTTAAATCATTTTCAGGATCTTTTCTAAGTTCATCTATTTCATCATTAGTTAATAATTTTGCAATAATAGAATCTCTTGAAATAAATTTAACTTGAGCATAATCTTCATCCAGAATCTTATCATAAATTCTTCCAGCACTCATAGTGCCTTTTATTACTGTTTCAACACTATTTGCAACATAAGCAGAATATCCTGCAAATCTTAGACTAACAGATATAGCTTCACAATCATAATCATTATCCGGTTCTTTAATAAGCTTTACTATTGAACCTAATTTAAATGGTTTAATACCATAAGATTTGAAAGAAACTAATGTAATAAAAATATCATCTTCAATTTTATAGTCCATTTAATCACCTATAACAAATTGTGTTTCACAAGTACAATATTATATTGTAATAATTAAGTATATAAATATTTCTATTTTTATTACATATTTATTACATA
>JAKSUF010000049.1 GCA_024409145.1 archaeon
TAGTTTTATTCTTATTATTTTAATTCAATTTCTAAAATTTTGATTATAATTCTAATTTATATGAAAATATTTTTATTTTATATTTTACAAATACTATTATATTCAATGATGTCTTATTATTCATTGATTTGTATATTTATATATTAATTGAGGTGTTAATTTGGCAAAAGGGAAAATAGATCCTATAAAATTAGTGAGAAAATCATCAAATTCTAAAAAATTTGATAAGTTAGATTTTGAAGAATTAAATATTAAAAAAGATGATTTTTCAATTGATGATTTAAAGAATAATAAAAAGAATGAATCTAAATTTTTAAAATTAAAATCTGTGTTGGATTCTGTTTCATCTTGTCAAATTTCCGATGCTTCTAATCTTGTTTCTGGTCGTAGTGGAGTTATCTCTGGATTAAAAGCAATGAATAGGAATAAAGTTTATGGTAGGATTGTTACAGCTAAAACTAATTGTGATGATTGGGGTACAAGTGTACTTGCTATGAATGCTGCTGAAGAAGGTGATGTATTATTTATATATTGTTATGGAAAACCTGCTTCAGTTTGGGGAGAATTGGCTTCAACATCTTCTAAAGAATCTGGAATTGCTGGAACTATTCTTTATGGTTATTCTAGAGATATGGATGCAATTATAGATTTGGATTATCCAGTTTATGCTTTAGATTTCTTACCTAATGCAGGCAAACCTTTAGGTTTGGGTCAAATAAATATTGATATTGAGATAGACAATCAAATTATTCGTCCAGGAGATTTTATCTTTGGGGATGAAAGTGGTGTTGTTTTAGTTCCTCAAGAATTATTTGTAGATATTATTATGGAAACTATTAAGATTAAAATCAAAGAAAATAATATTGTAAATCAACTTAAATCAGGTAAAACTTTAGCACAAATAGTAGGTTTTGATGAATAATTATTGACATATTTGTTTATTTGGAATAATTATTTTGCTTTATTATAAGGAGGATAGTTATTTTTATTGATTTTTTATTATTTTCTTATTTTTTATTTTTTATTTTTTTATTTAGTTTCTTTTGGTTTTTCTTTTTTAATTCTTTATTTTTTAGTAATTCTTATAATTTAGTCTTATGCTTATTTTGGCTATTGTTTATTAATTTTTTAAGAGGTTCTGTTTTGATTGTTAATATATGTCATTTTTCAGATTTTTTTTAAATAATTTTATGTTTTTCGTTTTAGTTATTTCATTATCTTTAAATATGGGATTTAAATTTATATATAAATGTACCGTAACATTTATATATTAGTTAGTATATTATATATAATGTACTATCATCTAATATTAAATTACTAGTTTATGAGTGTTTTTATGAAAGTTTTAGGGAATATTTTACATCTTGCTGGTTCTGGAAAATTAATTGTTAAAGTATCTAATACTCCTCCTGCAGGTTCTTTTGTTTTTACTAATGATAAAAATAAAATTGGAAGAGTTGGTGGAATTTTTGGACCAGTTAAAAATCCTTATGTTTCTATAAATCTTTATAAGTCAGTTAATAGACGAGATTTAGAAAATAGATGTGGTGAAAAACTTTTTGTTTCTACAAAATCTGAGAATGAAAGATTTAAAAAATCTAATTCTAAGAAATCTGGTTCTAGAAAGTCTAATTATGATAAGCATAATTCTAAGAAGTCAGGTTCTAAGAAATCTAATTCTCGAAAATTTGATAAAAATTCTAAAAAGTCAAATAAAAACAAAAGAAACAAAAATAAACGAATTAATAAGTCTTCTAGAAAAAGTAGAAGGAATAAATCTTTTAAAAATAAAAATTAAGAATAAATGGAGAGGATAGCACGGCAAGAGAATCCCAAATGGGGGCTCCAAATGGGGCTTATCAAAATAAAATCTCTCAAAAAGAGATGATGCAACGCGATGTTTCTGCTACTGCAAAACAAACTAAATGTCCAGATTGTGGATCTGAAGATTTAATTGGAGATTTCGAGAGAGCAGAAGTTGTTTGTGCTAACTGTGGTTTAGTTATTGATGAAAATCTTGTAGATATGGGTCCAGAATGGAGAGCATTCGACCATGAACAAAGAGATAAACGTACTAGGGTTGGTGCTCCAATCACTTATACCATCCACGATAAAGGTTTAAGTACTATGATTGATTGGAGAAACAAGGATATTTATGGAAGAGATATTCCTGCAAGAAACAGGGCTCAATGGTATAGGCTTAGAAAATGGCAAAGAAAAATTAGGATTTCTGGTGCAACAGAACGTAATTTAGCATTTGCATTAAGTGAATTAGATCGTGATTCTTCTAGATTGGGCCTTCCAAGAAGTGTTAGAGAAGCAGCTTCTGTTATTTATAGAAGTGCTGTAGAAAATAAACTTATTCGTGGTAGAAGTATTGAAGGTGTTGTTGCTGCATCATTATATGCTGCATGTAGACAGTGTAAAGTTCCTCGTACTTTAGATGAAATTGCAGAAGTTTCTCGTGTAACTAAAAAAGAAGTTGGTAGAACTTATAGGTTCTTAACTCGTGAATTAAATATTAAGTTACCTCCTACATCTCCTGTTGATTATGTTCCAAGATTTGCAAGTGAATTAGGTTTATCTGGTGAAGTTCAATCAAAATCTATTGAGATAATTGAAAAAGCAATGGAAAAAGGTTTAACTTCTGGTAGGGGACCTACTGGTGTAGCTGCTGCTGCATTATATATTGCATCTGTTCTCTTAGGTGAACGTAAAACTCAAAGAGATGTTGCAGAAATTGCTGGTGTAACTGAAGTTACCATTAGAAATAGGTATAAAGAGCTTACAGAGCAACTTGAAATGGGTGTTACTTTATAATACTCTTTTAACTTTTTCTTTTTTTAATTTTTTTCTTGTTTTTTGTGTTTCTTTTTTTAGTATTTGTATAAAAGTTTAATTTTGTCTTTTTTATAATTTTATTATCTTTTTATATTCTCATATTCTCATAGTGTTATTACCATTCTTTGGAATATTTCTGAATACTTTCTTCAATATCTTTTAATATAGATTCATTATTTGTTCTTGGGACAGATTTAAGGTTGTTTTTATAGATATCTAAGTTTTTAATAAATGATTTTATATATTGTCCTTTTAAACTTTTGTGCATTTCTCCATAACCTAATTTTTCAACATAGAATCCATTTAATATTTGTTCAAAATTTTTTAAAGCAGGAGTTGAATATATTGGTTTTTTGAGATATATTGATTCACTAATCATTGTAAATCCACCATTAGCAATCACTGCTTTTGCAGTTCTCATATCTTCATATATTTGATCTTCATTAAATTCTCTATATGTTAAATTTTTATCAATCTCTTTTTTATTGAATCCATAAACAATGAATTTTTCATCAATTTCTTTTAATTCTTCCATTAAATTTAAGCTTGATGCACTTGTTTGATAAACTAAAATATGTTCGCCATCTTCAGGTTCTAAATTTAATATTTTTTCTCTAAGTACTGGTGGATGAATTGCACTTTTATTTGGATGTTTTAATGGAGGGTAAAAGAAACTAGTCATAATATATCTTTCTGGTCTTAAGATATATCCTCTTGCAACAGCCTTTGCAGTTATCATATCTACTCTATGATTTTCAGGATATTCATAATCAGTTTCTGCAAGCATATGGATATTATCCACACTTATTAATGGGATTTTTAAAAGATTGCTTAAAATACTTGAGTAATTTTCAAAATCAGATATTATAATATTTGGTTTTATTTTTTTAGCTTTTTTATATAAAACACTATATCCTTCTTTCATATTTGTTGGATTTGCTTTTAATGCTTTAAAAAATGTTTTTTTAGTTCTAACTACATTATTCTCATAAACTGTATTTAATCCTCCAATTTCAAAGACATTATCAAATTTACTATCTAAGTATTTATATGCTCTTTCACTTGAGAATATATAAACATCATGTTTTTTAGTTAATTCTTCTAATATAACTCCACTTCTTATTGCATGTCCCATACCCTCTCCACATACTGAATAAAATATTTTTTTACGTTCAGAATTTTTTGATTGGGTTTTTGAAGGATTTAAGTTTATTATTTCTTCTTTATTTTCTTCTATTGGGTTTTCTGTTTTTAATGAATTATCTTCATCTAAACTTTCTAATAAATTCTTTTCTTTTGAATCTATTATTGCATCATGACCAAAACCATAACCTAAATCTTCAGCACTAGTTCTTTTTCCTCTAAAATCATTGTATGTGCTTTTCCCATATTGTTTTAAAAGAGTATATAATCCTTCTTCTTCGAGCCTTCTTGTTGAAACTCCTACTTTTGCATTTCTAAGTACTTTGAAATTTTCAATCTTAGATAAACGTTCAATATAATCAGTATCTTCTCCAAAAGTTAACTTTTCATCGAATCCATCTAATTCATTATGTAAAGATCTTTTAGCTATTATTCCATAACATCCTGCTCCATGGGGTTTAATATTTTCAACAGCTATCATAAACCAATTAGCTAAATCATGGAGAATTATATCTCTTGTTTTTTCAGATAATGGGGTCATTTGGGTAATTGCAATTCCTAATTTTTTTTCTTCAAATTCTTTTACAACATTTTTAAGATAATGTGGTGTAAGTTCTAAATCAGAATCTAAAAATAAAAGTAAATCTCCTTTAGCTACTTTCGCACCAGCATTCCTTCCAATGCCAGGTAATCCTCCTTCAACTACAGTAGCTCCATATTCAGTAGCTATTTCTCTTGTTCTATCTACAGAATTAGCATCAGCTATTATAACTTCATAGTCTGTGTAGTCTTGTTTTTGAATACTGTTTAATAATTGTGGCAAGTATTCTTCTTCATTGTAAGTTGGTATAATTATACTTATTTTCATTTGAACTTACCTTCTTGTTTTTTTATTTTTTTTAAAAGCGGATTGCATATTTTTTAATTTTTTTATAGAATTGTGTTTTTCTTTTCTATTTCTTAATAGGTATAATTTTTTATTTTTATTTTTAAATACTGTTTATTACGTACTCTTTATTAAGCATTGTTTATTTAATCTAAGGAATCTATTGGTGTAGTTTTATTTAAGTATGAATTAAAGTTCCAACTTAAAGAATAACAATCACATTTTCCTTCAAGCGTTCTACCTAAGCTATTTAATAATTCCATTTCATTATATTCATTTGAAATCAAAACTTTTGTTTTATTTTGAGTCTCAGTTATATTTAATATATTGTATTCACTTAAATCTATATTTTTATCTGCGTCCCATATATTAACTTCATAACATTCATCATAAGCACCGAAAATTGCTATCGAGAATCTTAAAATAATAATAAGTATTAAGATTATATGAGGAATACAAATTTTTATAAAATGTTTTTTATCTTTTTTAAATTTAGCTATTGACTTAAATGAATTAGTTGATTCGATATGATTATATTTTGAAATAATCCAATCACTTATTTGGTTAAGAATGTGCTCATTAAATATAATTACTAAAATACCATAAATTCCACCAATTGTAGGTGTTGCGAATAGTCCACCATCCATTAGTCCAATAATTCCTATGGTTATAGATAATGCTAATATTATTCTTGATAAAAATTTACGTTTTTGAATAGATACAATCAATATAGCATAAATTATTGGGATTAATATGAATATATATTCAATAATTTTGGGAGTATATTGTGCAAGTGAACTTCCAGTGTGAACTCCTGAAGGAATATAATTAAGAATATTTCCTATTATCAAACCAAGAATTGATTTATATAAATGGGAATGTAAAATACTTGTTGTAGTTAAACTAGGTTTCATAGAAACAAAAATTGTATTTAAACTAAGTCCTAAATTTATTCTTAAATAAACTTCAACAAGTAATCCAATAATTGATAATAATATAAGTAATACTAATCCTATTTTTAGATAAAAATTCTTATTTTTTAAATATTTTGAAATTTTTAATGAATTAAGTTTATTAAATATTTTATCATTATCACATATTGTAGATAAAATTAGAGTAATTCCAAGTAATACAAAGAATAATATGTCTTTTCCCTTAGATGATCCCATAAGTAATGGTTGTGTAAGTGGTCTGATAAATTTATCTAAATCACTTGGTAAAAATAGAATTATTCCAAGAATAATCATCAATATTCCTATTAAATGGTATTTATCAAATTTCATTTTTAGCCCTACTTGTTTTCATTATTATACTTTTTAATAATATAATTTCAATATTATATTTTTCAAATATTATATCTTAATTAAATATTTATATTTAACTTGATATATATGTATTATAATTATTTAATTCATAAGTTGTGGTTTTAATGTATTCTATATTCTTTTGTTTAGGCTTAATTTTCATTGGAATAGTTGCAGGTTTTGCATCTGGATTATTAGGTGTTGGGGGAGGTTTTATAATTGTTCCCTTACAATATTTCCTTTTAAATTCTTCTGGAATAAATTCTGATTTAGCTATGATTGTTTCAATTGCAACAAGTTTAGCAATTATTATTCCAACAGCATTATCTGGAGCTTATAGGCATCAAAAATTAAATAAAGATATTATTCGTCCAGGTATTATTTTAGGTATTTCTGGGATAATTGGTAGTTTTATTGGTGGTCAAATAGCTATTTTTATTCCAGTTAATATATTACAAATAATTTTTGCTATTGTTTTGATTGGTGTAGCTATTAATATGGTAGTTGATGCTTTTAAATCTAATAAAGATAATTCTGTAAATGATGACAATCAAAATAGTTTAAATGATGATTGTGATAATTTGATTGAGAATAATAATTCTAAACTTAACTTTAACTTAACTACTGCAATACTTATGGGAAGTTTAGTAGGGGTATTATCCGGATTACTTGGTGTTGGTGGTGGAGTATTTATGATTCCAATTTTAACTATATTATTTGGATTTAAATTAAAAAAAGCTATTGGTACTTCTTCAGTATTCATCTCTCTTACTGCAATAGGTGGTTTTTTATCTTACTCTATTTCAAGTACTGTTATAAATCCTATTCCTTATTCAATTGGATATATAAGTTTAATAAATTGGTTTTTAATTATATTATTCTCAGTACCTATGGCATCTATTGGTGCTAAATATGTCTATAAAATTCCTGATAAAACTTTAAAATTAGTTTTCTCAGTTTTAATTTTATTCATGGCAATAAAATTATTAGGGATTTCCCCTATTTAATTTCATTTTTTTTTATTGTGATAGTATTTTTATTTTTATTTTTGTGTTTGGTGTTTTTTGTGGTGGTATTTTTTTTAATCGTTAATTTTTATTTATTTAATCTTCATAAACGATTCCAGTTCCAATAATTGAAATTTGAATTATTAAATAAGTTTTTTCTATTTTAATATTATCATATTGTATATTAAGTTCTAAGATTCCATTACAATTATCTTTTTTAAGTTGTTTAGATAAGTCCAATAGGGTTCTATTTTTAACAAATTCAATATCTTTTAAAAGTGCAGAACCTTTTTTCTCAATATCTTTATATTTAATGGCTTCTTTTTGATCGTATTTTAAAAAGTTTTTAGATTCATAAATTCCTTTGTACTCTACGATTTTTTTACCAGATATTTGATTTGTAGTTGAAAATATTATTCCTAAATCATTTATATCTGGGAGATTATTTTTTATAGTATAATCATTTTTATTTAATTCGATTATTTTTACATAAGGAGTTCCTTTAGTTTTATGAATTTTTTTATCTATACTCTCTTTAATCCTATCTTTTATACTATGGATGCACTGGAATATTATGAATGTGGTTCGGATTAAAATGTAATTAACTGTTCTAGGAGTTGCTGATTGTAAGATAAATATCAATGCAATTAATGTTAATGGATTTAATCCTAAACTTGGATTAGATAATATGAATCCATAAATCACAGTTACTAAAAATAGGATAAATGAACTTATTGCACCTGTTGTCTTTTTAATATATCGTCTTGCTAAATGAGTTTCAACATATCCTGCAGAAAGGGGTGAAAGTATTAAACCTAAATTCCATCCTAAAATATCAAAATGAGTTACTAAACAAATCCAATAGACAAATAAACCTACTGCAGTTCCTATTAAAACATAATATAGTATTTTTAATCTAGTATTATCTTTTATATTCTGTTCTATTTGTTTAGGGTGTTTTTCAGTATTCATTGTTATTAATCTTAAAAAATAGTTTTTTTTAATTAATATATCTTGGTTCTAAATCAATATATTGATTTACTCGGTTCTAAAGAATATTTTTATTATTCATATTTTACTGCAGTTCCATAGGCCGTTATTAAGATTGTATTTCCCATTGTTCCACCAAGATTATCATAGGAAATTTTTAAACCAATGATTGCATTAGCTCCTTTTTCTTTAGCTTTTTTTTGCATTATAGATACTGCATGTTTTCTAGCTTCTTGGAGTTCTTTTTCATATTTTGATGTATTCCCTTCAACAACATCTCTAATTCCTGAAAATAAATCTTTATATACATTAGCTCCAAGTAATGATTCTCCAGTTACAATTCCATAGTAATGGAGAATATTTTTCTTTTCTAATGTGTCTGTTGAAGTTAACAGCATATTTTAACCTTTTAATATTTTATTTTTAATAATTATCTTCTAGAATATTGTTTTAGTACATGCATTATGTATAATGCATGTATAACTTACTTATTTAAAGAAAATAAACCATGCTAAAACAATAAGGAAAATGACCATCACAATCATTAATGTGATTCTACTTTTTCTCATTTGTTTTTGTCTTTGGAATAATACTTTTTCACAATCTGGAGAACAAGTTTTTTCATCTAATGGTATTGGACTACCACAAACAGGGCAGTGTTTATGTGCTTCTACACTCATTTTTTCACCTTTAATTTTTATAATTTTTAGTTATACTCTTTATAATTTTATAAAATTGATATATTATTTTATATTATTATAATATTATTATTTATGTTTTAATTCAATATA
>JAKSUF010000005.1 GCA_024409145.1 archaeon
ATTCTTTATTTTAAGCTTTTATTGTTTTTTTTATTTTTATTTTTATTATTGTTCTTTGTTACTTTGTTACTTTGATTTATGTTCTTATTTTGTATGTTGGGTAATTTTAATAATTTTTTTATTCTTTTTATTCTTTTTTATGTCTTTAATTGTTATTTAAATGGTTTATTGTTCTTTTTTAATTATCTTATTTTCAGAAAGTTTTATATATTTGTAAAAAATAAATTATTAATTACTTAATTTGATTATTTTACTATTCTTAAATTTTCAAATTGAGAATTGTTGAAATTTTAATATGAATTTCTATAAAACATAAACTAAAACTTTACAAATTATATTATTATGTATTTAATAATTTATTCTTATACTGAAATTAATTTTTTTTTAAATTAATTTTTTTAAATTTTTGTTTAGTTTGGTTTTTTAGTTTTTATGTATATTGTAATTAATCAAGTATCTTTTGAGATATTTTATTAAAAATACATTTTCTAAGAAATTTATTTTATCTATGTTTTGTAGGTTTATATAAAGAGGTGAAACGATTTCGATTAAGAATAATGCATTAATTTTAATGATTTTTGCAGTTTTATTAGTATCTATTGGTTCAGTATGTGCTGCAGATTTAAATGATTTTAATGCAAATTCAGTTGATGAATTTTTAAATAGTGGAGAAATCAGTGTTGATGGATCTGATGGTGTTGTTTTAGACCATCAAAGTGATGTTGATTATTCTGTAGATAATAATTTGGATTCAAGTAATTATTCTGGTTCTTCAGATCCAGTTACTCTTAAAAGTAGTTCTGAATCTTCTAAAGATATTTCTGTAGAATCTATTAAAGCATCAAATTATTCTTCTGAGGATATCTCAACAGATTCCTTTAATGCATCAAATTATTCTGCTGCTACTGTTAATAATTCTTTAAACAACTCTGCCATTACTAGTATTTCTGCTTCAGCTACTAAGTATGTTACTCTTGGTGATGTGCTTAAGGTTTCTGGTGAGGTTAAGTCTTCTGTTGAAGCTAAGCATGTGTTGCCTTCTACTGTGAAGGTGGGTAATTATACTTTGAGTATTGCGGAGTATAGTTATTTGGCGTCTAAGGCTGTTGGTCTTATTAATAGTGGTAAGGCGGTTTCTACTAAGATGGCTGTTTTGTCTTTGAGTGGTAGGAATGAGACTTATGAGTTTAATCAGAATATTTATAAGGCTGATTATGTGACTGTTGCTGGTAAGATTGTTAGTTTTATGGAGTCTAATAAGATTGCTCCTATTTATGTGTCTGTTAATTCTTCAAAGTTGGATTATAGGACTTATACTTATGGTTTTGCTAAGATTTTGAATTATTATAATTCTAATAGGGCTATGGCTAATTATTGTTACTTTAATAGTAGTGCTTATAATTCTTCTGGTAATGTTACTAAGTATGTTACTCTTGGTGATGTGCTTAAGGTTTCTGGTGAGGTTAAGTCTTCTGTTGAAGCTAAGCATGTGTTGCCTTCTACTGTGAAGGTGGGTAATTATACTTTGAGTATTGCGGAGTATAGTTATTTGGCGTCTAAGGCTGTTGGTCTTATTAATAGTGGTAAGGCGGTTTCTACTAAGATGGCTGTTTTGTCTTTGAGTGGTAGGAATGAGACTTATGAGTTTAATCAGAATATTTATAAGGCTGATTATGTGACTGTTGCTGGTAAGATTGTTAGTTTTATGGAGTCTAATAAGATTGCTCCTATTTATGTGTCTGTTAATTCTTCAAAGTTGGATTATAGGACTTATACTTATGGTTTTGCTAAGATTTTGAATTATTATAATTCTAATAGGGCTATGGCTAATTATTGTTACTTTAATAGTAGTGCTTATAATTCTTCTGGTAATGTTACTAAGTATGTTACTCTTGGAGAGTTACTTAATGCAGCGGTTTCTGTTAAGTCTTATGTTGAAGCTAATCAAGCTTTACCTAATACTGTAAAAGTTGGTAATTATACTTTAAATATTGGTGATTACAGTTATTTAATATCTAAATCTATGGCATATCTCAATGCTAATAAATCTATGGATACTAAATTTAAGGTTGTTTCTTTAAAAAGTCCTAATGTACCTTATACTGTTAAAAAAGATATTTATACTGCAGATTATTTGGACATGGCAAGTAGAATTTATAAGTATGTAGATAATAATAATAATGTACTTCCAGATTATGCTTCATCAGGTTCTTCAAAAGTAGACTTTAGAACTTTTACTTATGGATTTGCTAAAATTGCAGTTTTCTATAAAAATAATGGATATATGGCTAAGTTCTGTACTTTTGATAGTTCTGTATTTAATTCTATTGATTATAAAAAAGGTATCAATGAAAAAAATAATATTACTAATCTTAAACCATACTTAACTCTTGATCCTAAACAAGATAAATATGCTCAAAACACTAGTGCTCTTAGATCATTAGCTGCTTCATTAACTAAGAATTGTAAAACTGATAAAGAAAAAGCACTTGCTATATTTAATTATGTTAAAAATGATATAGATTATTCATTTTACTATGATAGTAAAGGCGCTTCTAATGCATATTCTACTAAAAAAGCTAATTGTTGTGATAAATCTAATTTAATCACATCTTTATGTAGAATTTCTGGTATTCCTACTAGATACTGTCATGCAACTTGTAGTTTTAGAAGTGGTTTAGTTACTGGTCATGTTTGGGTTCAAATTCTTATTGGGGACACTTGGTATGTTGCAGATGCAACCAGTTCTTCTAATTCAATAGGAAATATTGCAAACTGGAATATTAATTCTATGACTAATTTGAAACAGTATGTTTCTTTACCATTCTAATTTATTTAAAATATAAAGTTGAGATATAATCTCACTTTTCTTTTTTTTTTTAATGTTATTTTTTTTTAATTTTTTATTTTATTTTATCTTAACTATTGATCTATTATTTTGATTGTTTTTATATTGGATTTGTATTTTTTAGAGGAATATTTTATTTCATTTTATTTTGATTGTTTTTATCATAAATTTTATATACTTTTTTTTAGAAAGGTTTACATAATAAAACTTTTTTAGTGTCTATTTAGATACTAATAAATATTAAATTTTAATTAACTAATAATAGTATGGTTATTATGTCATCTAAAACAATTAGTGAGAACATAGAAGAGTATTTAGAAGTTCTCTATAAATTTGGAAGTAAAACTGATTTTGTTTCAACAACAACTCTCTCTAAAGAGTTAGGTATTGCTCCAGGTAGTGTAACTCAAATGCTTAAAAAATTAGAAAATTTAGGTTATATTAATTATACTCCTTATAAAGGTGCTTTATTAACTGATGAAGGTATGAAAGTTTCTCAAAAAGTAACTAGAAAACATAGGATTCTTGAAAGATTCTTAAAAGATGTTTTAAAAATAAAAGAAGAAAATGTTCATACTCAAGCATGTGAAATGGAACATTCTTTGTCTGATGAAGCAGAACGTGCACTATGTCATATGTTGGATCATCCAGATGTTTGTCCAGATAATCATTTGATTCCTGCATGCGATTTTGATTTCTATAACTGTGATGCTTGTAAAAATAATACTGAAGATATTGAAGAAATTGGTATTAGGTCTTCTAATCTTTTATCTATTTCTCAATTAAAAGAAAATGAATTTGGGGAAGTCTTGTTTATTCGAGGTAATGCTAGTTCATTTGCTAAAATTCTATCTATTGGTATTGCTATTGGGAATAAAATTCAAATGAGAAGTTCTGATAATTCTTATGATATGTTAAATATTGATCTTGAAGGTAATCTTATTGAGATTGATAAATCATTAGCTAATAATATTTATTTTTTATAGATTAATTAATTTTTAATAATTTTTAATATTTTTAATATTTATTATTTTAATTTTATAATTTAAGGTGTTTTAATGCGTGCAGATTTATGTGATGAAACTGTAACAATAAAAATACAGAAAGGAAATAAAAAACCTATTTCCTTTAATCAAAAAAGTGGCTTTGGTAAGTTATCTGATGAAATGTTAGAACTTTCTATTATTGAAGCATGTTATTTGATGGAAAATGGCCGTATTGATATTTTTGAAAATGATGAGAAATGTGATATTTCTTATATTTTTGATTTAATTAGAGAAAAAGACCTTTATGCTAAATATCTTGTTTATAAAGATTTAAAAAATAGAGGTTATATTATTAAAACTGGATTTAAGTATGGTTCAGAATTTAGACTTTATGAACGTGGTGGAGGTCCAGGTAAAGGACATTCTGATTATCTTGTAAAAGTTTTATATGAAAATTATGATGTTAGAGTATTAGACTTCTCAAGTTATGTTAGAGTAGCACATGGTGTTAATAAAAAACTTTTACTTGCTATCGTTGATGAAGATTTGGATATTACTTATTATAATGTTGAATGGACTAGACCATAATTTAGATTAATTATTTTATTAATAAAATTTTATATTTTAAATTAATTATTTTATTAATAAAAATTTATATTCATTTAATTGGTTTTAGGGTTGTTATTTTGATAAGTATTATGCTCTTTGTATAAAAATATTGTATGTTTGTTTATTTTAATAAGTTATTTTATTTAAAAGGTGATTTTATGATTGATCCATGGGCATCATTTGATTTAGATTATGATAAATTAGTAAATCAGTTTGGTATAAAAAAATTTTCAGATATATTGGGTGAGATAGATGACCCTCTTCATTTAATGGAAAGAGGAGTTATTTTTGGACATAGGGACTTTGATAAAATTGTTCCTCATATTAATGGTAAAAAAGATTTTGCAGTTATGACTGGTATGATGCCTAGTGGACAAATGCACATTGGGCATAAAATGGTTATTGACCAACTTAAATGGTATTTTAAAAAAGGTGGTAAATTATCTTTATCTATTGCAGATATGGAAGCTTATGCTGCAAGAGGAATGAGTTTTAGTGAAGGTAAAAGAATAGCTATTGAAGAATATTTAACTAACTATATTGCATTAGGTCTTGATTTAACTGATGATGATATTAATGTTTACTTACAATCTCAAAATAAAACTCTTAATGATTTAACTTTTAAATTAGCTAAAAAGGTTAATTTTAATAATTTGAATGCTATTTATGGTTTTAATCAAAGTACAAATATGGCTCATTTATATGCTCCACTTGTACAAGTAGCTGATATTTTACTTCCACAAACTGAAGAATATGGTGGACCTAAACAAGTAGTTGTTCCTGTAGGTATTGACCAAGATCCTCATCTTAGACTAACTAGGGACATTGCTGCTAAATTAAATGAAGAATACGGGTTTATAGCACCTGCTTCTACTTATCATAGATTCTTAACTGGTCTTACTGGGGATAAAATGTCTAGTAGTAAACCTAAAACTGCTATATACTTGAATGATACACCTAAAAAGGCAGAGAAAAAGGTTAAATCTGCAAAAACTGGTGGAAGAGAAAGTTTAGAAGAACAAAAGGAATTAGGTGGTCAACCAGATTCTTGTGTTATTTATGAAATGTTAGTATATCATTTAATTGATGATGATGAAGAACTTAAAAAGATTAGAGAAGAATGTTTAGATGGTACTCTTCTTTGTGGTCATTGTAAAGTTCATACTGCTGAGTTAATGAAAGACTTCTTTGAAGATTTAGAAACTAAAAAAGAAGAATCTTTAGAAATAGCTAATACTCTATTTGATTAGCTATTTAATTTTTTATCTATAAATTTAGTTGACTTCTTTTGTTGAGGTTTAATTATCTTCTTGGTGATGTTTAGTTAATTTCTTTTTAATGAAGTTTAGTTAACTATTTTTTTTAATTTTTAATTTTTATCTTTATTTTTTATTTTAGTATCTATTATATAATAAAATGAGTAATTATTTCTTATAGTTTTAATTAATTAAATTTATTTCTCTTTCTGTTGGTGATAAATATGGATTTTAAATATTATTTAAAAAAATTAATTAGTGAGTTAAAATCTGCTTTTATTGAGAATAAATACTTGTTATTATTAAGTATTTTAATATTTGTTATTCCTATATTTATTGGGTATTTTGAGGCTTCTTCTCTTAAATCTATTATGGATCCTCTTGTAAATTCCTTTAAACAAAATATTAAAAATGGAACTACTTCTTTAACTTTTCTTTCATTATTTATGAATAATTTTAGAGTAAGTATTATGTTATTTGCAGGTTCTGCATTATTTGCTCTTTTTGGATTGTTTATATTGACTACTAATGGTCTATTTTTAGGGTATTTTGGTTCTGATATTCCACCTATAATTTATTTGGTCTTTATATTGCCTCATGGTATTTTTGAGATTCCTGCATTGATTATTTCTGCCCTTTCTGGATTCATAATATTATCATTTATTCTAAAATTTATTAAAGGAATTATATTTAAAAAGATGGATGATGAGGGTTCTAAGATGAATTTAATCTCTAAAGCTAAATATTCATTTAATGATAATTCTGTTAAATTAAAACAAGCTTTGATTTTATTTGTTTTATCTACTGTTCTTTTAATTATTGCTGCATTTATTGAAGCTAATTTAACTAAACCTTTAGCTTTAGGCTTCTTATCTTTGTTTAGTTAATTATTTTATTTTTTTATTTTATTCTTTTTTTGTTTGAATTAGTGTTTTCTACTTTTTTTATTTTATTCTTTTTTTGTTTGAATTAGTGTTTTCTACTTTTTTTATTTTTTAATTGTCATTAATTTTTTATACTATTAAATGTATAATTATATGATGTATAGTAATTATATTGTGTATATTTGATGATTACTTAAATTTTATAGAAAAACATTTCAAGTGATATAATGATTAGATGTGTCTCCTGTGGCGAAGAATATAATGATGATGAAGTTATTTATAACTGTAAGAAATGTGGTTCTGTTTTAGAAGTGGAAGTAGAAATTGATGTTCCTAAATCTACTTTTGATGGCAGAAGAGATACTTTATGGAAATTTAAAGAGTGTTTACCTGTTGATGCAAGTAAAAGAGTTTCTTTAGATGAAGGTGGAACTCCATTTTGTAAATGTGATAAATTAGGTAAAGAACTTGGTATTGATCTTTATGTTAAAGTAGAAGGTTCTAATCCTACTGGTAGTTTTAAAGATAGGGGAATGACTATTGGTATGACTAAAGCTATGATGCTTGGTGTAGATACTGTTGGATGTGCTTCTACTGGTAATACTTCAGCTTCTTTAGCAGCTTATGCTGCAAGAGCAGGTCTCAGATGTGCTGTATTTTTACCTGAAGGTAAAGTAGCTTTAGGTAAATTAGCTCAAGCTATGTTCCATGGTGCAGAAGTATTCTCTATTAATGGTAATTTTGATGAAGCTTTAGAAGCTATGACTCAACTTGCTATGGAAAAACATTTATACTTACTTAATTCTATAAATCCTTTCAGATTAGAAGGTCAAAAAACTATTGGTTATGAAATTGTTCGTGATTTAGGTTGGGAATCTCCTGATAGAATTATTTTACCTGTGGGTAATGCAGGAAATATTTCTGCTATTTGGAAAGGTGTTACTGAATTCCATAATGCTGGATTTATGAAAGATTTACCTATGATGACTGGTATTCAAGCAGATGGTGCATGTCCTATTGCTAATGCATATAAAGATAAAACTATGGATATGACTCCGGTTTCAAACCCTGAAACTATTGCTACTGCTATTCGTATTGGAGCTCCTGTAAGTTCTATTAAAGCATTAAGAGCTATTTATGATTCTAATGGTTTGGCTGAAACTGTAACTGATGAAGAAATTCTTGATGCTCAAAAATTACTTGCTAGAACTGAAGGTATTGGTGTGGAACCAGCTTCTGCAGCTTCTATTGCTGGTCTTAAGAAATTAGTAGAGCAAGGTGATATTGATAAAGGAGAAAGAGTTGTTTGTGTTGTAACTGGACACTTACTCAAAGATCCTAATACTGCAATTGAAGCTTGTGTTGAACCAGTTAAAGTAGATGCAGATATTGACAAAATTAAAGAAATTTTACTTAATAAATAAGTATATTTCTTCTTTTCTTATTTTTTTTTTATTTTGTTCTTTTTTAGTGTTTTTTAGTGTTTTTTTTATTTTAGGTGTATTTTTTTTTATTTTGTTCTTTTTTAGTTATTATTTAATTGTCATGTTATTATCTATTCTACTAATAGTTGTTGTTATATCTTTTTTGAGTAATTATCTTGTCATTATCTTAATATTTATATTAAATTTTTTCTATTTGATGAATATGTTTTAATTGAGTCTCTATTTTGGATTGTATTTTGTTTTAATTTGTTTTTAGCTTTTATATTTGAGTTTAATTTTAAATTATTTGTTTAATTTTACTTTAATTTGTTATTAATTACTGTATTTTACTCTAAATTGATATTTTTTGTGTATTTCTAATTTTTTGGTTTATGGTTTTTTAAGAGGCGGTTTTATAAAGTATATAATCTATTAATAAATTATAAGTAAATTATGTTTAATAATTTAAGGTTTTAAGCATTATTACCAATATATTTATATATTAAAAACAATACAACTAATATTATAAAATTTGAGGTGTTAAATATGGAATTACCAATCGCTCCTATTGGAAGAATATTAAAAAATGCTGGTGCTGAAAGAGTATCTGACGGTGCTAAAGAAGAATTAGCTGAAGCTATTGAAGAATACGGAAATGTTATTGCTCAAAAAGCTGTTAATTTTGCACGTCATGCTGGTAGAAAAACTGTTAAAGCTGAAGATATTAAATTAGCTATTAAATAAGTTTTTTATATTGGTTTTTTATTAATTTTCCAAGTAGTTTTAAAATCTATGATGGTTTTGGAATTGCTTTTTATTATTTTTTATTTTTTATTTTTCCCATATTTCATTAATTTTATTTTTTTAACCTTATTTTATGAAAACATTTATATGTTATGATGACTAAATTATTATATGTCTAGTTCTCTAGAATTTATTTCATTAATACTAAATTGAAATTTTTATATTATTAGCTAATTTTACTTAAACTAATAATATTCATTGAAAATATTAAGCTTTATTTTAAAGCTATTATTTAGTGATGTGGATATAATATTTAGAGTTATAGATTAAAACTTTAAATCTGTAAATGTATATTACTTAGATTAAGTTTTAATCAATGATTAATTAAAATATTTATTAGTCTTGAATTATTACATTATCTTTGAATTAATATTGAATTTATTTTTACAGATTTTTGATTGTAATTACTCTTTAGGAATTAATAAAAATAATTAATGATAAAGTTTAATTACTTAAATTGTAATTATTCTAAAATAGTTTAATTACTGTTTTAATTATTATAATTGTTAAGATTAAATTTAATAAAATCTAAAAAAATCAAGGTTTTATTGCAATTATAATATTTGCCGATGGATGGCAAAAGCCAGATGAAAAAGGAGGTAAATAATATGGCAAACATTTATGTAAAATTTGACACACCTGAAGAAATCGCTAATAAAGCTGAAGAAGCTTTAGAAGTAGCACAAAAAACTGGTAAAGTAGCAAAAGGAACTAACGAAGTAACTAAATTCATCGAAAGAGGAAACGCAGCTTTAGTTTTAATCGCTGAAGATGTAGATCCTGCTGAAATTGTTGCTCACATTCCTGTTCTCGCAGAAGAAAAAGAAATTCCTTACGCATACTTAGCTACTAAAGATAAAGTAGGCGCAGCTGCTGGTTTAAGTGTCGGTACTGCTTCCGCATGTATTGTTGATGCTGGAGATGCTGAAGAATTAGTCGCAGAAGTTGTTGAAAAAGTTGCAGAACTTAAAGAATAAATATTTTTCAGCTCTGTTTAAGAAGATTTAATCTTCATCTATAATTAACAGGTGATAATATGGAAGAAGGAAGTCCAGCTGAAGTTATAGAAGTTCTTAACAGAACTGGTATGACTGGAGAAATTATGCAAGTAAAATGCAGAATTCTCGATGGAAGAGATAAAGGAAGAATTTTAACAAGAAATATCATGGGCCCTGTAAGAAAAGGCGATATTTTAATGTTACTCGACACAATTAGAGAAGCTAAGGAGATCAGAACTCCTTAAGGACCTTTAAGGTTTTTAAGTTGTGTAAATTCTTAGTTATTAAGAAGGTGTAATAACATGAGAACTTGTTCATTCTGTGGTAAAGAAATAGAAGCAGGTACCGGAAAAATGTATGTTAAAAAAGATGGTTCTATCTATTTCTTTTGTAGTAGTAAATGTGAAAAAAATATGATTAAACTTGGTAGAGTACCAAGAAAAGTTAAATGGGTTAAAGAATGATTGAAAAAAGCTTTGTTATGATGAAACCTGATGCTGTATCTAGACGTTTAATGGGTCAAATTTTAAGCCGTTTTGAAGAAAAAGGTCTCAAAATTGTTGCTTTAAAATTAAGAGCTATTGATGAAGATTTAGCTAGAAAACATTATGGAGAACATTCTGATAAACCGTTCTTCGAAGGTTTAATTGAATACATCACCTCTTCTCCTGCTTTAACTATGGTTATTGAAGGGGACGATGCTATTGCAGTCATTAGAAAAATGGTTGGTGCAACTAATCCTAAAGAAGCAGCTATTGGAACTATTAGAGGAGACTTTGGTATGGATACTGGAAGAAACATTATCCACGCATCTGATGCACCAGGTTCTGCTAAAAGAGAAATAGCTCTTTTCTTTGACGAAGACGAAATTTGCGATTATTCTATGTCTGATAATGCTTGGATTTATGAATAAGCTTAATACTTACAAGTATTCTTATTGTAAATTACATTTATTAGATAATCATATTGTATTTATTAGATTTTAAATTATTATTGTAAACATTATATGTTTAGGAGTAAAAATGAAAATTAGATCCCCAATTGTATCTGTTTTAGGCCATGTAGACCATGGTAAAACCACTTTGTTAGATTATATTCGTGGAAGTACTGTTGCTGACCGAGAAGCTGGAGGTATTACTCAGCATATTGGAGCTACTGAAATTCCTATGGATACTATCGATGACATTTGTGGTGATTTCATTGCTAAATTATCTATTAAAGACACAATACCTGGTTTATTTTTTATTGATACTCCAGGACACGCAGCATTCACTTCTTTAAGAAAACGTGGTGGGGCTTTAGCTGATTTAGCTATATTAATTGTTGATATTAATGAAGGTTTTAAACCTCAAACTTATGAAGCAATTAATATTTTAAAAATGTATAAAACTCCATTTATCGTTGCAGCTAATAAAGTTGATAGATTATTCGGTTGGGATGTTCATGAAGGAATGTCTTTCACTCAAAGTTTTGCTCAGCAAGCTCCAAGTGTTCAAACTGATTTAGATTTAAAACTTTATGAACTTGTTGGGATTCTTCATGAAGAAGGTTTCCAATCTGAAAGATTTGATAGAGTTACTGATTTTGCATCTCAAATTGCTATTATTCCAATGAGTGCAAAATCTGGTGAAGGTGTCATTGAATTAATTACTATGTTACTTGGTTTAGCTCAACAATATTTAACTAAGCAACTTGAAATTCATGAAGATGCACCTGCTAAAGGAACTGTATTGGAAGTTAAAGAAGAAACTGGTCTTGGAATGACTATTGATAGTATTATTTACGATGGCGTTTTAAGAGCTAGTGATGAAATAGCTTTAATGGATTCTAATGATGTTGTTAAAACAAAAATTAGATCAATATTAAGACCTTTACCTCTTGAAGAAATGAGAGATTCTAAGAAGAAGTTTAAAAAAGTTGATGAAGTTGTTGCAGCTGCAGGTATTAAGATTGCAGCACCTAATTTGGATGATATTGTTTCTGGTTCTCCTCTTAGAGTTTTAAGTGACTCTGAAGATGTTGAATCTGAATTATTAAAAGAATTAGAAGATATGACTGTTGATGTTGATGATGAGGGTTTACTTGTTAAAGCTGATACTATAGGTTCTCTTGAAGCTGTTGTTCATTTGCTTAAAGAAATTGATATTCCAGTTAGATCTGCTGAGATTGGAGATGTTACTAAAAAAGATGTTATTAATGCATCTATTGCTCTTGAAGAAAATGAAGAGTATGGTGTTATTGTAGCATTTAATGTTAAAGTACATCCAAAAGCTCAAGAAGATTTAGATAACTCTGGAGTCAAATTATTTGCTGGTGATGTAATTTATCAAATTACTGAAGATTATGAAGCTTGGATTAAAGAAAGAAAAGAAGCTCAGAAAAAACAATGGCTTGATGCTATTGTTAAACCTGCTAAGTTCATGATTATACCAAAATTAATATTTAGGCAAAGTAAACCAGCTATTTGTGGAATTGAAGTTGAAGCAGGAACTGTTAAACAAGGTTACTCTTTAATGAATGCTAATGGTGATTATGTAGGAACTATTGCAAGTATGGAGAATAAAGGTGAAACATTACCTGCAATCTCAAGAGGTCAAAGAGTGGCTATGGCTATTAATGATGCTGTAGCAGGAAAAGACTTTGAAGAAGGAGATACTTTATACGTTGATGTTCCTGAAAAACATTATAAAATCTTAGAAAGAGAATTTAAAGATAAATTAGATGAAGATGAATTTAATACCCTTGGCGAAATTTTAGAAATTAAACGTAAACATGAGCCAGAATGGGGTAAATTTGGTCTTTTCGAATAATTTATTTATTGTCTTTTTATTGATTATAATTAATTTATTAATTAGTTATAATTTAAGAATAATAATTTAAATTGATAAAACAAATTCATTTAGAATTAATCTAGAGAATTAAGGGAATAAATTCCTAAAGAATTAAGGAGGAATTTTTTTGGCATTTAAAGTTGTTGTTTCTCAAAAAGATACTACTTATCAAATTGATTTAGAAACAAATGATAAACAATTAATCGGTTTAAAAATCGGTGAAGAATTTGATGGTCAAATCGTAGGTTTAGATGGTTACACTTTAAAAATCACTGGTGGAAGTGACAAAAATGGTTTCACTATGAAAAAAGATGTTGAAGGCCCAAGAAGAATTAAAAGCCTTTTAACTGGTGGAGTCGGTTACCATCCTAAAGCTGCAGGTGTTAAAAGAAGAAAAACCGTTAGAGGTAACACTATCTCTGATGATATTGTTCAAATTAACACCGTTGTTACTAAAGAAGGTAGCAAATCCATATCTGATATCTTAAATCCTGAAGAGGAAGCAGAAGAATAATCAGATTGATTTATTAAAATAGTTTTATATTTTAATTAAATCTGGAATATAATTGTTTAAATTTAATTAAGTTTAAATTTAATTTAAACTTTATATTCTTTTATATAAACTTATTTTTAAGTTTATAATCATTATCATATAAATCTCTAACTCTATTAGAGTGATTATATTTTAAATTTATATCTTAAATTAAATGTATTTTATAACTTATCTGTTGTAAAATATGTTTTGGAATTTAGTCTAATTAGTTTATTTTATCATTTGATGGTGAAATAGGCTTTATTGAAATTAATTATCATGCTTATTAATTATTATTTAATATATTGATTAATTTATGATAATTTGAGATAGTCATATTGATTATATTCTAAATTAATCAATATATTCTAATTTATTTAAAAAAATTAAATAGGTGTAATCTGTGAAAGTACAGTCTGATGTTAACATAGGGCTAGTGGGTCATGTCGATCACGGTAAAACAACTCTTACTAAAGCATTATCCGGTGTATGGACAGATACTCACAGCGAAGAAACAAAAAGAGGTATATCTATTCGTTTAGGATATGCAGATATTGAATTTAGAAAATGTCCTGAATGTGAAGAGCCTTTATGTTATACTACTGCTAATGTTTGCCCAAATTGTGGTAATGAGACTGAAATCGTGAGAAAAGTTTCATTTGTTGATGCTCCAGGACACGAAACCTTAATGGCAACTATGTTATCTGGTGCAGCAATAATGGATGGTGCAGTTTTAGTAATTGCTGCAAACGAAGAATGTCCACAACCTCAAACTAAAGAACATTTAATGGCTCTTGATGTTATTGGAGTTAAAGATGTAGTTGTAGTTCAAAATAAAATAGATATTGTACCTCGTGAAAGAGCAGTTGAGAGTTACAATGAAATTAAAGAATTTGTTAAAGGTACTTGTGCAGAAAATGCACCAATTATTCCTGTATCTGCTCAACAAGGAGCTAATATTGATATTCTTATTAAAGCAATTAATGATATTATAACTACTCCTGAAAAAGATTTAGATAAAGATGCTAAAATGCATGTAGCTAGATCATTTGATATTAATAAACCAGGTTCCCGTCCTAAAAAACTTAAAGGTGGAGTTATTGGGGGAAGTTTAGTCCAAGGAACTCTTAAGATAGGAGATATTATTGAAATTAGGCCTGGAATTAATGTTAAAGAAGGTAAACAAGATAAATGGATTTCTCTTAAATCTGAGATTATTGGTTTAGAAGCAGGTGGAGAATCCGTTGAAGAAATTGGTCCTGGTGGACTTATTGGTGTAGCTACTAAACTTGACCCTGCATTAACTAAAGCAGATTCATTATCTGGTTCAGTTGCTGGTGCTGAAGGTACATTACCTGATGTTTTACACAGTTTTGAAATGAGAACTGAACTTTTAGATCGTGTTGTTGGTACTAAAGAAGAAAGAGATGTAGCTCCAATTAAAATTAAAGAACCTTTGATGATTAATTGTGGTACAACTACTACTATTGGTGTTGTTACTAAAGTTAAGAAAAATGTTAGTGTTACTTTAAAATTACCTGTTTGTGCAGATAAAGGTGACAGAGTTGCTTTATCTCGTAGAGTAGGTGCTCGTTGGAGATTAATTGGTTTTGGTATCATCCAATAATTATTTTATCTGATTTTTATGGGATATGATAAAAAGGAAGTATTTATAGATACTAATTTCTTTTTACTTCCATTTCAATTTAATGTAGATATTATTGAAGAGTTTAAAATTAGATTACCTAATCATAAACTTGTTACTACTGAATTTGTTATTCGTGAACTTAAAGGTCTTAAAAATAATAAGAATTCTAAAACACGTTTAGCTGCAAGTTTAGGATTAAAAATTGCTAATTCTAATGAAATTGAAATTAGAAATATTCCATTAAAAAATGGAGAATCTGTTGATGATGCATTAGTTAGAGTATCTGATATTTTAGCTACTAATGATATTGAGTTACGAAAAAAAGCTAAAAAAAATAATTTAACTATTGTATATTTAAGACAAAAACGTTATTTGGCTATTGATGGAAATAGTTATTAAATATTAATTTATATTATTATATTGATTATATTTATTTGAGGTTATTAACATTTTATATTAATTTAATATTTTATTTTGTTTATTAACATTCAATCATATAATTTAATATTTATATTACTTAAATTTACGAAGATTATTAATTTATTAATTAATATTCTTTTTATTAATAATATATGAGGGATTATTTTGTATTATATGACAAAAATTGAGGACACAGTTAGAATCCCACCTTATAGATTCGATGAGCCTCTTGAAGATGTAGCTATTGAAACATTAAATGAAGCTTACAATGGGAAACTTGATAAAGAATTAGGTTTAATGGTTGCAGTAGTAGGTATTGAAGAAATGGGTGAAGGAACTCTTATTATGGGTGATGGTGCAGCATATTATAGTGTTGTATTTAATGCTATTTTCTTTAAACCTGAACAACAAGAGATTATTGAAGGAGAAGTAATTGAAATCGCAGAATTTGGTGCATTTGTAAGAATTGGTCCTATGGATGGTCTTGTTCATGTGTCTCAAGTTACTGATGATTATATTAATTATGATTCCAGAGGTGGATCTCTTATAGGTAAAGAATCTGGTAAAATCCTTAGTGAAGGCGACTTAGTAAGAGCAAGAATTGTTGCTTTAAGTCTTAAAGGAAAATCTGTTAGAGATGTCAGAATAGGTCTTACTATGAGACAACCTAATTTAGGTCAATTTGAATGGATTGAAGCTGAAAAAGCGAAAGTAGCAGAAAGGAAGGCTAAAGCATGAGTTTAAAAGCTTGTACTCATTGTAGTAGACTTACAGATAAAGAACAATGTCCAGTTTGTAAAAATCCTACTTCTTCTAATTGGAATGGACTTTTAATTATTACTGATCCTGAAAATTCCACTATTGCAAAAGAATTAGGGATTGAACTTCCTGGAGATTATGCATTAAGAGTTAGATAATTTTTATCTTTCTTTTTTTATTTTTAGGTAGAACTACCTTATTTTAATTATTTTATTTTTTGGGTAGTTACTTTATTGAATTATTTTATTATTACTTTTTTTATATTTATTCTAATTTTATTATTTTACTATTTTTCATAGTTCTTAAAGAATATAATTCCATATCATATTTTACTTAAATATATAATTATTTTATCTTGTAGATTTTTTCTTTTTTCTTTTTTCTTTTAAGATTTTTTTATTTTATTTTATATTTTTCTCTTTATTTTTGGTAATTTTTTTATTCTAAGTTTAATTATATTTTAAAGTTTGTGTTTTCTAGTTGTATTCTGTTTTTAGAATGTTCTTAAATTTAGAATATTGTGTAAAGAATAACTTTATATACTATTTTAATCAGATATATTACTATGATATATTGGTTAGTATTTGAATTTGCTTAATTTTCATTAAGTTATAATTCCATTAACTAATTATATTAATGATTATATTTTTAGGAGATTAATTGTGTTTGTTTTAAAAGAGGATTTAATTCATAAGTTTAAAGAACCTTTAGGTGAGTTATTTCCAGATTTTAATGATGCACTCCCAGCTATTAAAGAAGCTAAATTTTTAATCTCTGTTGGTGATCAAACTGCTAAAAATCTCGTTGATAATGATATAATTCCTGATTTGGGGATTATTGATGGACGTATTCAACGAAAAGATCATAATCATACTATTATTACTGCAGAAAACATTTTAGATGCAGAAAATCCTGCAGGTACTATTACTAAGGATCTATGGGAAACCATAGAATTTGCAATTAATACAACTTTAAATGATAAAGAAAAACGTTTTATTGTTGTAAAAGGGGAAGAAGATCTTGCAGTTCTTCCATGTATTTTACTTGCACCTGCAGAAACTGTTATTCTTTATGGCCAACCTAATGAAGGTTTGGTTTTTGTTAATGTTTCTGATGTTATAAATAAAGCTAAAGAACTTATGAGTTATTTTCATCAGGAATAATGAGTAAGTTATGCTATAAAACCAAAAAGAGGTTTTTATAATGGAAATTGAAATTTTTGAACAAAAAGAAAATAAATTATTAGATAGAACTGAAGTTAAATTTTACTGTTTATACGAAGGAGAAGCTACTCCTAAAATCTTAGATGTTAAAAGCAAATTAGTAGCTTTACTTGATTCTGATAAAGAATTATTAGTTGTAGACACCGTTAAACCTCATTACGGTGAACCTAAAGCTTTAGGTTATGCAAAAGTATATGATTCTGCTGAAGCTTTAAAAAGTATCGAAAAAGTAAATGTACTCGCTAAAAACGAAGAACCTGAAGAAGCTCCTGCTGAAGAAGATGATGCGGAAGCTGAAGAATAATTAGGAGGATATTAATATGGCAAGAAGAGATTTATATACTGTCGATGGCGACAAAATCGTAAGAAAAAACAAATTCTGTCCTCGTTGTTCTGAAGGTGTATTTATGGCTGATCATGGTGATAGATATGCTTGCGGTAAATGTGGATACACCGAAATGAAAAATGAATAATTTTTCTATATTTGATATCTAATTAAAATAATAAGTTTTTATTATTTTATTTTTCTTATTTTTATATTTTTGTTGTTTGTGTTTTTTTTTAGTTATTTTTGTGTTTTTCTTATTTTTTTATTTTTGTTGTTTGTGTTTTTTTATTTATTCTTTTTTCTGTTAAGGCTTTTTTTTTTTTCTTTTTTTTTTTATTTTTTCTTTAC
>JAKSUF010000050.1 GCA_024409145.1 archaeon
TTTTAAGATTCAATAGTAGAGTTGTTGTTCAAGGTGTTGGTCCAATTGGTTTAAGGAATGGTAAAACGGTGGGTAAGTTAATTACTAAATTAGTCAAGTTATTATCTATTTTTTATTTTTTTATTTAGCTTTATTTTTTAATTAGTTTTATTTTTAGAATAATCCTTAGATTAAATCATTTTTTATAACTATATTAATATAAATTTAGAATAAAAAGTAAAATTAAAACTTGTTGTAAAAATTAGAAAAATATAAATTAATAATTAGAAACTTGGAATAAAAAATAAAAAAAGAATTCTCAAATAAATGAGAATTGTTTAAATTACCTCAAAGCTAATGAGTTTTATTTTGTTAGAAAATAATTCTGGGTTTTCATCAACTTCTTCAGATAATTTAGTTGTAATGTATTTTTTATTATCATCTGCGAAAACAGTAGCTATTTTACTATTTTCATCATCCATTAAAACACTAGCTAAGAAGTTTGCTCCTCCAGAAATTCCGATTCCTAAACCAAATTCTTTAGCTATTCTTTTAGACATATTAATCGCATCATAGTCATGGATTAAGACAATATCATCAATTAAGTCTTCTTTAACAATTCCTGGAATAAAATCATCACCAATTCCTTCAATCATATGGCTGCCTTCTTCCATTCCCATTTTAAGAATTGACAATGTACTTGGTTCTAATGCATAAACTTTTGCTTTTGGATTAGTGTCTTTAATTTTTTTACCAATTCCCATAAGGGTTCCACCAGTTCCAATTCCACTAACAAAACCAGTTACATCTGGAAGTGCTTCAACAATTTCTTTACCTGTGGTATTGTATTGGCATTCTACATTTAATGGATTGTCAAATTGGAGTGGTCTGTATGCATTATTCTCTTCAGCAAACTCTTCTGCAAGTTCAAGAGCTCTTTTAAATCCACCTTCTTCTTTAGATACAAGGTGAACATGAGCACCATACATTTCAATAATTTTTCTTCTTTCAAGTGAACACCAATCAGGCATGAAAATATGAACATCGTGGCCATAGATTGCACCAATAGAACTAAAAGAGATTCCAGTATTTCCACTTGTAACTTCAACAATGGATTGACCTTCTTTTAAATTTCCATTTTCTCTTTCTTTTTCAATAATGTATAATGCAATTCTATCTTTTATACTTCCACTATAGTTGTAGAATTCAAGTTTACTATATATACTCCCTTCTCTTCCTTCATACTCATAATTAATTTTTATCATAGGAGTATTCCCAATTAACTTTCCAATATCCATAGTATTCCATCCAATTTTGTAAATATAATATCTTATTATATATTAATCAATTTATCTTAAAATACTTTTTTAAAACTTTTTAATTTTTATTAATATTTTTCTAATTTTTTTACTATGTTGGTTAATTGTATGTTTTTTATTTGGGAATAGTTGAATTAATATTTTTTATTCATTGTACTATTTTCGATGTAGGTTTTATTATTTATAGAATTTAGTATAATTTTTTTAAGTTAGTGTGTTTTTTTCTCTACTAATTTTATATTAAAATTATTAAATATTGTTTTTTGGTCTTTAATTGTCTAATCAAGTATTTATTTGTCTATACAAGTTTAAATAGTTTTATATGTTTCTTTAATGATAATATTGTTAGATATTGTTGATTATTTTTTTTCGATATTTTTTTTAATTAATTTTTATGGTGATTTTATTATATTTAAACCTAAGTTTTTTTCAATATTTGTTGTTGTTTTGATGGTTTTTTCCACTATGGGGGGTGTTAGTGCTACTATAACTAATGATACTAAAGTTGTTAGTGGTGTTGATCCTATTGTAGTGGATAATCCTACTGTTAAAGAAATTCAAAATGCTGTTGATTCTTCAAATGATGGTGATACTATTGTAATAAAAGGTAGTCCTACAGATATGGGGAGTATTATGTCTAATCATGTTTTAACAATTAAGGGTGAAGATTGTACTTTTAATAATATTCATTGGAATTCTATTGGAGACATCTCTTTTGAAGGTGTTACTTTTAATGATTCTCATGCTGATTATGGGGGTGCTATTCATTCTGAAGGGTATGTAACTCTTACTAATTGTAATTTCACTAATAATTCTGCTTATGAGGATGGTGGTGCTGTTTGGGCTAATAAAGCTGTTAGTGTTGGTGGTTGTTCTTTTGTGAATAATTCTGCTAGTGGTGCTAGTGTTAGTCAGTGTGAGGGGGGTGCTATTTATTCTGGTGATCGTGTAACTATTTCTGGTTCTAATTTTACTGGTAATGTTGCTGAGGATTATGGTGGTGCTATTGTATGTGTTTCTGTTTTAATGTGGAAATCTTTATTCGAAAATAACTCTGCAGATGATAATGATGGTGGTGCTATTTATGTTAATGGTTATATTCCAGGTTCTTGTTCTGTAGAAATTGTTGGGTCTAAATTTATTAATAATTTTGCTCATCACTGTGGTGGTGCTGTTTGGTCTAAATATTCTGTAGAGGTTTCTCGTTCTAATTTCACTAAAGATATTGCTTATCAAAAAGGTGGTGCTATTTATTCTGGTGGTGCGTATGTAGATATTAGTGATTCTAAATTTATTAATAATTTTGATTATGAGGATGGTGGTGCTGTTTGGTCTGATGGATCCGTTGAGGTTGATAGTTGTTCTTTTGTGAATAATTTTGCTAGTGGTGCTAGTGTTAGTCAGTGTGAGGGTGGTGCTATTTATTCTGATGGTGATCGTGTAAATCTTATTAACTCTAATTTCACTAATAATTATGCTTATGATTATGGTGGTGCTGTTTGGTCTAGTGGTGACATTGTTGTTATGGATTCTAAGTTTACTAATAATTTTGCTCAGGATAATGGGGGTGGTGCTATTTTTTCTCATTGGCGTGGTGTGAAACTTATTAACTCTAATTTCACTAATAATTCTGCTTATGAGGATGGTGGTGCTGTTTGGGCTAATAAAGCTGTTAGTGTTGGTGGTTGTTCTTTTGTGAATAATTCTGTTAGTGGTGCTAGTGTTAGTCAGTGTGAGGGGGGTGCTATTTATTCTGATAATGGTGGTGTAGTTCTTAATAATTCTAACTTTACTAGTAATTTTGCTGAGGATTATGGTGGTGCTGTTTGGTCTGATGATGGTGTTACTGTTGAGAGTTCTAAATTTGTAAATAATTCTGTAACTGATAATCGGGGTGGTGCTATTTATATGGATGATAGTTGTGATTTGAGAGTTTCTGATAGTGGTTTCTATGGTAATCATGCTAATGATAAAGGTGGTGCTATTTACTGTGAAGGTAATTTTGCTCATGTTTATTTAGATTCATTTAATTCATTTGAGAATAATGTTGCAAAAGAAGGTAGTGTGGTTTTCACTGATGGATATTTTGATGCTATTTGGCAGAATTGGTGGGGAACAATGAAACCTAATTGGGACAGTGGATTATTAGTAGAATG
This sequence comes from archaeon, assembly GCA_024409145.1. Lineage (GTDB taxonomy): Archaea > Methanobacteriota > Methanobacteria > Methanobacteriales > Methanobacteriaceae > Methanobrevibacter. The sequence goes on from JAKSUF010000050.1 coordinate 3,455, forward strand.
GAAAGCTATAGGACCTAATAAAAAACATGAGGATGATCGTCCTTTAAGTTATGATCCTATAAAATAAAATAATTTTTTATTTATTTTATTTTTTTCTTTATTTTTTTATTTTTTTATTTTAATTGGTTTATTTGTCTAAACAAGTATTTTATTGCTTATGCAAGTTTAAATAAGTTTATATAATTCTTTAATTAGAATATTATATGATATTATTGATTATTTGGTAATTATTTTTTTAATTATTATGGTTGTGTTATTTATGTTTAAACCAAAATTTTTTTCAATATTAGTTATTTTTTTGATGGTTTTTTCCACTGTGGGTAGTGTTAGTGCTACAATGGTTGGTGATAATGTTAATGATAGTCATATTATTGTGGTTGATAATCCTACAGTTAGTAAAATTCAAAAAGCAATTGATAATGCAGATGATTTTGATACTATTTTAATTAAAGGTAGTTCAACTGATACTGGTAATATTAGTTGTGATAAAAGGTTAAATATTAAAGGTGAAAATTGTACTCTTAATAATATTCACTGGGAATGTAATAATTTGATTGATTTTGAAAATATTACTTTTGAAAACTGTAAGTCTAAGTATGGTGGTGCTATTAAATCTAATGAATCTGTAGAAATTACTAATTGTAATTTCACTGGAAACTCTGCTAATACTGATGGTGGTGCTGTTTGGGCTAAGAAAGATGTTATTGTAACTAATTGTTCTTTTAATAAAAACAAGTGTTATAGTGATAGTATCGGTCAGTGTGAGGGTGGTGCTATTTATTCTGAGGATTGTGTAACCGTTTCTGGTTCTAATTTTACTGGTAATATTGCTAGGGGTTATGGTGGTTCTATTTATTCTAGGATTGATCTTGTTGTTGGTGTATCTTCTTTTATGAATAATTTTGCATATGGTGATCATGGTAAGGGTGGTGCTGTTTATTCTGAGGATTGTGTAACCGTTTCTGGTTCTAATTTTACTAGTAATGTTGCTTATGTGGGTGGTGGTGCTGTTTGGTCTGATGGATCCGTTGAGGTTAATGGTTGTTCTTTTGTGAATAATTCTGCTATTGGTGATAGTGTTAGTCAGTGTGAGGGTGGTGCTGTTTATTCTGATGGTGGTGGTGTGAAACTTATTGGTTCTAATTTCACTAGTAATTTTGCTTATGATTATGGTGGTGCTGTTTGGTCTGATGATGGTGTTACTGTTCAATATTGTTTATTTAGTGATAATTCTGTAACTGATAATCGGGGTGGTGCTATTTATATGGATGATAGTTGTGATTTGAGAGTTTCTGATAGTGGTTTCTATGGTAATCATGCTAATGATAAAGGTGGTGCTATTTACTGTGAAGGTAATTTTGCTCATGTTTATTTAGATTCATTTAATTCATTTGAGAATAATGTTGCAAAAGAAGGTAGTGTGGTTTTCACTGATGGATATTTTGATGCTATTTGGCAGAATTGGTGGGGAACAATGAAACCTAATTGGGACAGTGGATTATTAGTAGAATGGAAAGCTATAGGACCTAATAAAAAACATGAGGATGATCGTCCTTTAAGTTATGATCCTATAAAATAAAATAATTTTTTATTTATTTTTTTTATTTTATTTTTTTCAATATTGTTGTGATTTTAGATTTTTATTTTTTTTATTTTATTTTTACTCTTTTTTATTCATTGTTTTCTAATTGTTAATGTGTTCTTTTTGTTCTGGATTATTGTGGAAGGATGTTTCTTGTTTTTCAGATGGTTTTGAGGTTTTCTAATTTTTATTTAATTATGATTATTTTTTATTAGATTTTTTTTAAAGCAATTTAATGTAGGGATTTTATGTTTTTAACTAAAGAAGAAGAAAAAATGGCTAATGGTGAATATGGGGAGACCATTAGAAAAAGTATGGATATTTTAATTGCATTAGGAGATATTTATGGTGCTGAGAAATTTGTAGATATTAAATCTGCACAAGTCTCTGGTGTATCTTATAAAACTATTGGTGAAGCAGGGCTTGAATATCTTCAAGACTTAGCTGAAGGTGCTGAAATAATTTATAATGAAAATGGTACTATTAATGATAAAAGTGGAATAGCTACTATTTCTGCTACTCTTAATCCTGCTGGAACTGATTTAGATAATTGGGAAGAATTTGGTTTTCCTGTAGATTTTGCTAAAAAACAAATTGATATTTGTAATGCTTACAGTGCTCTTGGAATTAGTAACACTTGTACTTGTACTCCTTATTTAATTGGTAATGTTCCAAGATTTAGAGATCATGTGTCTTGGTCTGAGTCTTCTGCTGTTGCTTATGTTAATTCTGTTATTGGTGCAAGAACTAATCGTGAAGGAGGTCCTGGAGCATTAGCTGCTGCTATTGTAGGTAAAACTCCTTTATATGGTTATCATTTTGAAGAAAATAGAAAAGCAAGTTTAGTTGTTGAAGTTGAAGATAAACTTGAAAGAGCAGATTTCGGTGCTTTAGGTTATGCTGTTGGTCAAATTGTTAAAGATGGAATTCCTTATTTCAAATTAGCTAATAAAACTCATGAAGTAGCTAATTCTAATCTTAAATCTCTTGGTGCAGCACTTGCTTCTTCTGGTGCAGTTGCATTATATCATGTTGAAAATATTACTCCTGAATATGATATTGCTGAAATCGAGAATGTTGAAGATAAAATTACTCTCACTGCTGAGGATATTAAAGAAACTAGAGAAAAATTATCTAGTGCTGAAGGATATGCTGATCTTGTTTGCCTTGGTTGTCCTCATGCTTCTCTTGAAGAAATCCAAGAACTTGCAGAAATAGTTAAAGGTAAGAAGATTAAAAACCAACTTTGGATTTGTTCTTCTATTAGTGTTAAAGGTGCTGCAGATAGGATGGGTTATACTCAAATTATTGAGGAAGCTGGTGGTCATATTGTTCTTGATACTTGTATGGTTGTAGCTCCAATTGAACAAATGGGTTATGAGGTTATTGGTGTTAACTCTGCAAAAGCAGCTAATTATGTACCTTCTATGTGTGGTTTAAAAGTAATTTATGATGATATTGAGAACCTAATTGATTTTGAATAATTGGAGGTTAGTCTATGAATTGTATTGTTATTGGAGCAGGAAATGCTGGACGTCCTGTTGCACGTTTATTAAATTATGCAGGTCATAAAGTAAAAATCAGTGATTCTAAAGTTTTAGAAGAGTTTCATACAGATTTCCAAGAAAATTTAAAAATCATGGAAAATGAAGGTGTTCAACTTGATTTGGGCCAAAGTAATCCTGATTTGGAAGGATTTGACACAATTTATTTAGCTCCTACTATTCCTAATTCTGCTCCTATTTATAAAGAAATAGAAGAAAAAAATTTAACTATATTTACAAATGAGGACTTTGGTCGTCTTGCTGATAGTTTAATTAATATTGATATTATAGGAATTACTGGAACTGCAGGAAAAACAAGTACTACTCATATGACTGGTGAAATTTTTAAAGCAGCAGGTTATAAAACTTGGTTATGTTCTTCTTTAACTCAAAACCTTGTAAGTGAAGTAATTGTTGATGGTATTGTTAAAGGACTTCCAGAAAAATCTGATATTGCTATTTTAGAACTTCCTCATGGGACTGCTGGTTTAATGGGTGAACTTAATCTAAAAATAGGTGTTTTAGTTAATATTTATGATGATCATCTATCTGAATTTGGTGGTTCAAAAGAAAAATATATTGAACGTAAAATGTTTATTACAAAACATTCTGAGAACTTTATTACAAGTGGACATTGTAAAGATATAATTAAAGATATAAGAAAAGATGCAATTTTCTATTCAATGGTTAATGATTTACCTAATTATAATGCTGAAAAATATGATGGATACTTTGATAGTTTAGCTAATGGTGAAAAAATAGCTATTGGTAATAATCAATATATTAATTTTATTGCAGGTTCTCCTAAAAAAGCTATTGACTTAGCTTATAATCAATTTTCTGATGATGTAAATAATTTTGGTAAATTTACTAGTGAATTCCATATGGTAAGTTATTATTATGAAAATGGTTTAGCTGCTACTTCTATTGCAATGACTTATGGTATTGATATAGAAGATATTAAAAAAGGTTTAGCTAATTTCAAAGGAATTTCTGCACATATGGAATATGAAGGAGAATATAATGGAAGAGAAGTTTTCTTTGATTGTTCCTTTATTTTAGAAGGTATTTCATCAACTTTAGAGTTCCTTAGTGATAGGGATTTAGTTATTTTACTTGATAACTTTGATACTTTAACTGAAAGGGATAAAATAGAAACTGGTGAACTTATTGGTAAATATGCAAAAGTTATGATAGCTACTGGTTTTAATGAAGTTACTCAAGAAGTTGAAATGGATGCAGCATATGAATTGCTTGAAGGTGCAAAAGACTCTGATGCAATTAAAGTCACTGCTGAAACTATTGAAGAAGGTGCCGAACTCTGTTTCAAATATTCTAAACCTGGAGATACAATTTTACATATTGGACCTCAATTAGCAGTTGATGCTATTGGTGTTTCTGAAAAAATCAGAATAGGTCTTAAAGATGGTATGAAAAAGTATGATTAAATCATAACTTTTTTATTTCTCAATGTAAATTCTCCTTTATTGTCAATTCTTAATAACAATTACTTTTTTATTTTTTATGTTTTTTTAATTTATTTTTTTTAATAGTTTTTTTTTAATTTATTTTTCTTATTTTTTATAAAATTATTTTTTTATTATTTTAATTTCGTATCTAGTTTATAATAAACTTATTTTTCGTTTTAATTGTAAATTTTTAAGTTTTTTTTAATTTTTACTATTTTTACACTTGTGTTTTTATAAGTTTATTTTATTAATTTTCTCTTGTCTATACAATTAAATGAATATCTGTTGTTGGTTTCATTATTTAATTATTATATTTACTTGTTTATACAATTAATTTAAAATTAATCCTTGTTTAAGCAATTAAAGCTCTTAAAATCGTTATATTTATATATAAGGAAGTATAATCATTATATGTGGGATAAAAATTATCTTACTTTTGTATTTATTAAAATTTTTTAATCGTTATATGAGTGGTCGTTGGAATAAAGTTAATTCTTAATAAAAAATTCCGTTTTATTAATTATATTACAAGAGTATGATTCTTCTGAGATAATTAAATTTATCTCTCAATATCCTAGAATTTAAAATTCTTAATATAATTTTTATCCATTTTTTTTATCCATTTGTTATAATAATATTTCCTGTGGAGTAATGTTTTCCTTGGGGATTATTATTATATTCTCACATTTTTTCTGGTTTTAGTTTATTTTTTAGTTTATTTTAGTATTATTTTTTATATTATTTTTTAGTTTATATCTTTCTAAATGATTTCTTATTTTATTGATTTTTAATCTTCTAGAATATTTTATAAATTTATTTATACTTAGTCATATTAATTTATA
>JAKSUF010000051.1 GCA_024409145.1 archaeon
TATGACTTTTGGCGTATTATTTAGGCATGAATAAATTACTCGAAACTAGAAAAAAGCTCGGCATTAGCCAGAGCGTAGCTGCCGAAAAGCTCGGCGTCTCATTAAGAACATATCAAAGATATGAAACTGAAAATTCACTGGAAGAGTCTGAACTTTCTGAACTTGTTAAAGTGTTGAATGACAAATGCGCCAATTTGTCATATAAACACTTTAAAGACAATGGAAAGTTAAAACTTTTGATAATTGTGGGTACTCGTCCAGAGATAATTCGTCTTGCAGCAGTCATAAATAAATGTAGAGAATACTTTGATACCCTTCTTGCACATACAGGTCAAAACTACGATTACAACCTTAATGGTGTTTTCTTCAAGGATTTGAAGATAGAAGATCCAGATATATATTTAAATGCTGTTGGGAAAGACCTTGGCGAAACAATGGGCAACATCATTGCAAAATCATATGAATTAATGGTGGAGATCAAACCAGATGCAGTTCTAGTACTTGGAGACACTAATTCATGTCTTTCAGTAATAGGAGCAAAACGTCTTCATATTCCAATCTTCCATATGGAAGCTGGTAATAGATGTAAAGATGAATGTCTTCCAGAAGAAACAAATAGAAGAATTGTTGATATTATCTCTGATGTTAACTTAGCATACTCTGAACACGCTAGAAGATATCTCGCTGATTGTGGACTTCCAAAAGAAAGAACATATGTCACTGGATCACCAATGGCAGAAGTTCTCCATCAAAACATCAATGAGATTGAATCCAGTGACATATTGAATAAACTTTCCCTTAAAAAGGGTAAGTATATTCTTCTTTCTGCACATCGTGAGGAAAACATTGATACAGAGAAGAACTTCAATAGTTTGTTCAACGCTATTAATAAGATGGCAGAGATATACGATATGCCAATACTCTATTCATGCCATCCAAGATCAAGAAAAAGACTTGAAGCTACAGGATTCAAGCTTGATCCAAGAGTGGTGATGCATGAACCATTAGGTTTCCATGACTACAACAACCTTCAAATGAATGCTTTCTGTGTTGTATCTGACTCTGGTACTCTACCAGAGGAATCAAGTTTCTATGCTTCTATTGGTAAACCAATCGCAGCAGTCTGTATTCGTACATCTACAGAAAGACCAGAAGCATTAGATGATGCATGCTTTGTACTCGCTGGAATAGATGAAAAGAATCTACTCCAAGCAGTGGAAGTCGCAATTAATAATAAAGCTGGTTGTCATCCAGTAGATAATTACATTGATACAAATGTATCAGATAAAGTAGTTAAACTAGTTCAATCTTATGTTGGAGTAGTAAATAAAATGGTTTGGAGAAAATTATAAGGAGTGTTTTATGAATAGATATGAGGATTTTTTCTTTTCAAAGTTAATGGTGCAGACAGACATAGTTAATTGCTATTTTTATATGCCATCAAATGCGTGTTTTACATACTTTATTAATGAAATTGCATTAAGTATTAAAAATAGCGAAAATGAAAATATTAGAAAAGCCTATATAATTGAGCTATGTAAAAATTTTTATTTGTTTTTAGATAAAGATAAAGTTTTAAAACAAATAGATTCCCTTCAATTTGTTGATTTGTATCTTGTAATTAAGTCTATTGCAGAAGGAAATTGCAAATATTCCAATCAAATAGTTATTGATAAATTATTTTCGTTAAAAAGAAAATTTTCTGATAAATGTTTATGCTATGTTATCAATGAAATAAAAAAATATTCTACTGATAATGATTTTGATGAAGATTATTTATCATATTTAACAGATTTATTTTTAAATGAACTATTAGCCAGAGGAATTGATATACGTTTTATTCATAATGTTGCTCAATGGTATATAGATAAAACTCATTTCAAAGATTTTTCCTCATTTCTAGATTTCTTTTTTGAAGAAAATATATTAACTGACATTTATCTACCAATAATAAATTATAGTGATGAGAATATTAAAACCATTAAAAATTTAAAACAAGACGTCATAGAAAATGAAAATAAATATTTTTTGCATGTTTACCAAAATGATTCAAATGATTATTTTTCAATTATTAAACTAAATATGACAAGAATACAAAGTATGTTCAACATGTTAAAATTTTATACTGGCTCAAAAATAGATTTTGACTTAAATGGCAAAATATTAATTAATGTAGAAAACAAAAATTTATTGCAAGGTAGTATTTCTTTAGAAATAAACTTTGAAGATATAATACAATATAGAGGGTTAGCTCCTTCAGGAAAATACTTTGAAACCACAATTTCTAATTTAGATGTAATTAGTGACTACGATACTATTCTTTATCATAAAATTCTTAATATAATAGGTTACGCTGAAAAAGATAATGATATTATTAATTCTTCTTCCTATGTTGATGCTTGGATAGCGTTAGAATCCTTATATTCCTTGCCGAAAACGAAAAGTGGTTTTGAGTCTGTTTCATCAACACTTCCGCAGTTGATTAGTAGTAAAATAATTTTTCAAAGACTAACATTTTTGCTTAAAAATTCATTTAAAAAGAACAAGCTTGATATTGAATATTTTATAAAAAAGGCGTGTAATGATGAAAAAATCAAAATGACATGTACGAATCCATTTTATTGTTATGAATTAAATAAAATGTATAAATGTTGTTCAAATATATCAAAGTTAGCAGAATACTATAAGAAGATGGAAAATCAATTATTGCTGGATTTATTAAGAATTTATATGTTAAGAAATGAATATGTTCATGAAAGTAAATTAAGTGCATTTTCATCGCTTCATTTTTATAAATTGAAAAATATTTTAACAATCTCAATAGATTTGTTCTTTTCAATGATTAATCAGAAAGTAAGAATAATTGATAAAATTGATGATTTGTCGTTTTCTGTTTTTAGTTCATTAATTAAGAAAAATGAAGATAGAGAGTTGATTTTTAAAATATTTAATACGAACATAAAATACAACAGCAATAGTGAAAGAATTTCTATTTTGGAACTTGAGTCAAAATTAAATTTAAGTGATTTAATATTAAACATAATTTTAAATAATAATAAATTAACTACCAAGTTTGTTAGATATGAACGTGATTAGTTATAATAATCATTAAAAAATTTTTATTTAAAAGATTAGTGTGGAGAATGCAAATGATCCACACTTTTCTTATTTAATATAAAACAAATTTATACTTTTAATATTGTCCTATACTAAAGAAGATTGCTTACCTATTATTAAAAGAGATAGAAAAATATTAAAGCAATTTAAATATTAAGTGACTATTTAACAATATGTCATATATGTGAAGTCTATAAAATAATATGACTTCACTTTTTCTTTTCTTGATAGAGAAGCGTAAGCAAGTTCTCGTATCTCAAGAAAAGCCGGAAAAAATAATTTTCTCAAAAAGTTGTGTCTAATCTCAAAACATTATTAAATAGTTTGTAATTTTAGTGGCAATCGCTAAATTCTTTACTTAATTCTTTATGAATAACTAATCTTAATTTATAATAATTTCATGCAAATGGTTTATTCATTATCCGCAAAATCTAAAAGAATTTTAAAAAATTCATCGAGTGGTGGAGCGTTTTATTTAGTGGCAAAATACTATATAAAGATACTATCTGGTGTTGTTTATGGTGCGACTTGTGAAGGCGTTGATGTTTATCACAAAAGAATAGATAGTTTGCGTCAAATAAAAGAATTGCAAAAATCTAAATACGTAAAAAGCGAACTTAGGAACGTTTTTTTTGAAGTAAAATCAGATCTTGAGAATGATAAATATGTTTTGTTTGTTGGGTTACCTTGCCAGGTTTTTTCTTTGAGTAAATATCTTGAAATTCAAAATATTTCAAATGAGAAATTGTTTTGTATTGACTTGATTTGCCACGGCGTTCCTAATAAGAAAACTTTTAACGAATATATAGAAAAAAAGTTTCCTAATGAGATTATTAAAAAAATAGATTTTCGATACAAAAACCCTTTTTGGCAAGAATATTCAATCTATATTAAAACTAATAAACGTAATTATATAAACTATAAGTTTAATGATGAATATCTAGCATCTTTTTTAAAGGGATATAATCTAGATGATGTTTGCTATAATTGTAAATTTAAAGGCGATAATCGAAAATCCACAATTACTATTGGCGATTTTTGGAGAGTTAAAAGTTTATATCCTAAATTTTACAACAATAGAGGCACTAGTTTAATAGTGGTTCACGATGAAGAAAAATTTAGGAAAGTTCTAGACTATTTTTGCAGACATGCTGAAATTCATGCTGTAGATTTTGAAAAAGCTTTGAAACCCAATCCATCATATTTTTATGCCAACAAAAAACCAACAGATAATTTTGACATTGTGTTAAAAGATAGAAATACAAATTTTAAGCAAAAAATTAAATCAATAATTAAATTCATTTTTAAAAGGTTATAAGAAACTTCAAATTTTAACAAAATGCATTAATTTTTGTCTTTTATTTAGATTACTTTTATGAAAAATATATTTTCCTTTATGCACAATACTTGTTTTAATCGATAAAAAACAAATATAAATGTAGCGTATAAAATAACTGAGTTCTAATTGAAGAACCTACAGCTTTGCTTATTCTTACTTTTGAAATGGTGATGTATAAAGGAATGGTGCAGCAAATAAGAATGTTAAACCAACACCGACAAATGAATTATCTGTAAACATACCACTTAATATGAATATAACAACAAATAATATGGAGAAACCTTTGTGTTCTCCTTTCATTTTAATTACTTTATAAAGTACATATGCAAGGAATGCTAAATAAAGTACAACTTTAACAATTCCACCAAAGCCATATGTATCAACATATAAATCATCGCCTCTTAATTCAGCAGGATATTGAAGAATATAATTAGCAATTCTTTCCCCGCATCCAAACATAATGCCTAAAGGATAATCAACTGCTCTAATAATTCTGGCATCTTTAAAGTAACGATCTTTCATTACTGTAACACCGTCATTAAGTATCGTGTTTCTAAAGAAGTAGTTTAGTTTAGTGAATGGACCAAAATTGAGTAGTGGAACGAATGTAAATAAACATAAGAGAATAATAACTCCTGCTCCAACACCTAGCGCAATGTTCCAAGCTTTCTCATGATTCTTATAACTTGTTTTAATGTGATAAATGAGAACTGCAATTAAGATAACAAATATAAAGATAATTGGGTATTTAGCTCTGCATAAGAAAGCATTGAATAAGAAGAATGCTGGGAAAGCATATAAATAGTATCTTTTAGTATTAAATGCGAGAATTACCGTGAATATTGATGAAATTAATAGAATAAAGCCATAGTAATTCTTTGATGAATATATTGATGTAACATGGAAGTTCCAACCATGTTCATCAGTTAATACAGAACCTATTTCCTTATATTGAAATATGTATGTGTACAGGCATGATGCAATTCCAATGCCTAATAAGAAATAGCAAACAATATTGAAACTATCTTTATTGAATGTGTGTGATGTTAATAAGAAATATGCAACAAATATAGTGATGATAGTGGATATAACTGTTGCAACACCCATTACTGATTGCATCGCTGGAATCTCAACATTTTTAATTGCAGGAGATACAAAGATTGTAATAAGTTGAGTCACTAAATAAATCGCACATCCTAAAATAATAAATTTGTTAGGAAGTTTTTTGTAACAAAGTAAGAGAATTGCAAAAAATATACAAATCAATCCTAAGATAATACCTCTATAAACTGTTCCGCCTGTAGAACCATTTGCAAGACCGTTACTAAATACGGTAATGTTTGGCAAAAGAGTAAGGACACCAAATCCAACAAAGAAATAAATTAAATATTTATCAATAAAGGTGATTAGTTTTTCTTTTAAAGAATTCATGTATTTATTATCTTACTTTTTTTAATAAAAATATATAAAATCTTAATTTCCTTAAAAACATTCTGCTGCATCGACTTGCTTTAAACTATTTTATTATTTTTAATATTTATTAGCATATGTTGTAGCGAATTTTATATGTGAAACAGACATAAAGTTAAGTGCATATTGGTTGCAATAATATATTTTGTACTTGATATATTATTAGAAATATGAAAATTGGATTTATTACTACAACGTTTAATAACTTTGGTTCAAGACTTCAAAATATTGTAATAGTAGAGTTATTAAAAGAACAATATAAAAGGTCAAAAATAAAGACATTGTGGTTTTGAAAAATAAATCAAAATTTATTAGGTTTTTAAGAAAAATTCATTTTTTTCAGTAAGCTATTTTTAAAAATAAAATTTAAAGGAAAAGTAAATAAAGATAATAAACTAAGTTTATTTAATTCAAATAGTGGTGATGAAAACTATGAATATAGTCCGCTTGAATTTGTTGCATTTATTTCCGATTCAAATGAAGTAATTACAAATTCATTCCACGGATCTTGTTTTGCCGTCATTTTTAATAAACCTTTAACAATTTATAAACACAATGAACCTTCAGACATAAGATATGAAGTATTTAAAGATTATAGTAATTTAAAAGGTATTTATTGATTGATCTTTTTATTTTGCTTTTTATTTGATAAAAAACAAATTATAATAAGTGTTCTATGTTAAAAAAGATTGCATATTTATTATCAAAAAGAGATAAAAAATTACTAGTTCTGATTTTTCTTGTAATTTTAGGTTCAGCTCTTTTGGATTTGGTTGGAATCTCTTCGATTATTCCGGTAATTGAAATTTTAGAAAAAGGTCCTTCTGCAATTGATGATAATATTATTTTAAGAACCGTTAATAACGTTTTTAATTTAAATTATGAAAAGAACACTGTCTGTTTAGTGTGTCTTGGAATCATGGCATTCCTATTTATTTTTAAGTGTGCATATGCTGTATTTTCTACATATATAATTAACAGATTTACAATGTCGTATTCACGTAAGCTTACAAAAAAATTAATGTCAACTTATTTATTGTTCCCTTACGAATTTCATTTGAATAATAATTCATCTACATTAATCAGAAAATCAACTTATGATGTTAACAATTTCACTGCATCTGTTACTGCAATTCTTAACTTTCTAGTTAAAATTGTTTCTGCTATTGGTATCGTTGTTTTTCTCTTTATTCAAGACTGGAAAGTTACCGCAATACTTGCCGGACTAATTCTTGTTTTCTCTTTCATAGTTTTAAAAGTTGTAAAACCAAAAGCTAAGAAGTACGGAAAAGAACTTCAAAAGTTAAATTCCAATAACTATAAATATTTATCTCAAGCTTTTAACGGAATTAAAGAAAGCAAAATTGGTAATAGTGAGTCATACTTTACTAATATATATGATTATAATAGAGGCAATATCAATTCAATCGATCTTAAGAGAATAGTTTTAAACTCAATACCAGGCAATACTTTAGAATTAATTGGAATGCTAGGAATCTGTATTTCGTTGGCTGTTGTCATTTTACTTAACACAGAGTCTTCTGATATTATTGTTACATTCTCTGTATTTGCTTATGCCGTTTTGAAATTGCTTCCTTCTGTAACAACAATTACAACAACCATTAACAACCTTCAATTCTATGAAACATCAGTAAATAGTCTTTTTGATGATATTAAGATGACTGAAAATGCAGATTTTGTAGAATCTAATGAAAAAGATGTTAAACAATTGCCGTTTGAAAAACAAATAAATGTTAGCGGTGTTGGTTTCTACTATAGTTCAATACCTGATAGAAAAGTGCTAAGCGATGTAAATTTAACAATAAAGAAAAATACATCTGTTGCTTTTAGCGGTGCATCAGGTGCAGGAAAAACAACAATGATTGACCTCTTATTAGGATTGCTTCCTTGTAGAGAAGGATTTATTTCTTGTGATGGAGTAGACATTAAAGATAATATGAGAGGTTGGAGAAAGAATATTTCATATATCCCTCAAACCATTTATTTAAGTGACGATACAATTCGCAACAATGTTGCGTTTGGTATTAGCAAAAACAAGATTGATGATAAAAAAATGTGGGAAGCATTAGAAAAAGCTCAACTCAAAGAATATGTTGAAAGCCTGCCAAATGGTCTCGATACAGTAATCGGTGAACGCGGTGTGAGAATGTCAGGAGGCCAACGCCAAAGAATTGGTATCGCAAGAGCTTTCTACAGAAACACAAATATTGTCGTTTTTGATGAAGCTACATCAGCACTTGATTATGAAACTGAAAAGAATATTCTTGATCATGTTTCTCAATATTCCTCAGATCACACTTTAATTATTATTACTCATAGATTAAATACAATTGATTCTTGTGATTGCATCTTTAAAGTTGAAGATGGCCATATAAGCCAAGTTAAATAAAAATGTCTAACATTGCTTTCTTTTCAAACAAAATTTCAAGTGTTGGGGGAATTGAAAAAATAACCTCAAATCTTGCGAATGAGTTTGTAAAGCAAGACAATGTTTTTATTTTGACATTCGAAGATAAAGCTAAGATGGTGTATAAACTTGACGACCACGTCAAAATAATTTCTTTAACAAAGCAAAGCAATAAACTTAAAAATTTATTTTTAATAAATAAAGTTTTAAAGATAAACAAAATTGATTTCTTAATCATTCAAGATAAAGATTTTGGATATTTTTCATATTTGAGAATTAATAAATTATCAAAATATAAGATTATTTTCTGCGATCATTCATCATTTAATTATTATTTTAGCAACAATATAACTAATGAAGTTGAGAGAAGAAGGAAATACACCAAGCATGCTGATGCAGTAGTGGTTTTAACCTCTGATAATGTTGATTTATATAAAAAAGAATTTGGTTATAAAGATAAAAAAGTATATAAAATCCCTAATTTTTTAGATTTTGAAAACAAAA
>JAKSUF010000052.1 GCA_024409145.1 archaeon
ATTTTATAAAATGTTTCGTAATATTTGTTAAATATCGAATTTAAACTGATATTTTACCGATAGTATATCTATTGCACTTCTATTGTGAGGTGCTTTTTTAATGCTCTTTTTTAGTGGTTTTTTGTGACCTCAATTTATTGTATTAAATTCAATCTTTATTTAATTTATTTTTGAGGTGATTTTATGAAAGTTTATTTTGAACTCCCAGAGGACTTAAATGATACTTTTAATACTATGAATTATATTAATTCTATTTGTGAAAAACTTTGTTTTCCTTTGCTTTATATTAGGCCTGTTTTTGCTGAAGGTTCTATTTCTTATGAGCTGCTTTTTAACTTTATGTCTTATGACGGTAATATGTTAGATATTTTTTATTCTTTTAATGAATCTGATTTATCTATTTTTAGAATTTTTAATATTTATGCAGCTGACTTTTTTGACCATGTTCAATTCCCTTTTCTTTGTAATAAAATTGTTGTTTTGTCTTTAGGTGCTGAAGCTCTTTTTATTAATGAAGAACAGACAGATGCTTGTTCTTTTATTGAAGAATATTTTTCTCAATTTCGTTTATATAAATCTAGGCAATTACGTTATAAAAATGAACATTGTGATAAATTTCGTATTGTTGAATATTATTCTTTTTTAGTTGATATTTTGCAAAAATTGTATGTTTTGTAGGTGGTTTTTATTTCTAATTTTTTGAAAATTTAAATTTATAGTTTTTTTGGAGGTTTTTTATGAATGAACGTGAACGTTATCTTTATGATTTAGGTTTTGAAGCAGGTTTATCTTCTGTTGATACTGAACGTTATTATTTAGCTGGTTTTAATGATTCTGTTAATGCTGTTTTAGATATTCTTTCTAAATATCATATTGATTTAAAGTCTATTAATCCTTTTTGTCATCGTGATATTTTAAAGCTTTTACTTTGATTTTTTTATTTTTAGAATATTTTTGAAATTTTTATTTTTATATGCGTGCATCCCCTTATTTTATTGGGTAAATATAAAAAAGTGCTACGGCAAATAACTTTTTTATATTTTTGATATTTTTGAAATTTTTATTATATTTTTGAAATTTTATGTATTTTTGAGGTTTTTTATGGACGATTTATTTTTTATTTTCGATGACCATTTTATTCAATTTCGTAAATCTTTTTATTTTGATGGTCATTTAGCTATTGTTGGTTATTGTTTGTCTGATGATTTAACTTATATTGAACCTTATTGTCATTTAACTGTTAATTTTCCTGATTCTGATATTCCTTCTGATATTTCATCTATTAATGAATCTTATGCTTTTTTAGATATTAATAATTGTTCTGATTTAATTGATTTTCTTGAACGCAAACAATTAATTTCTCAAGTTTTTGGTTGTTTTTATACTTCTGGTTTTGTTGATTATCCTTTGTATAATATTAAAAGACTATTATCTTTAATTACTTTTGTTTAGTTGGTGTTTTATGGGTAGGAAAAAAGGCTCAAAAAATCAGAAGCATAAAAAAATTTATATTGATTCTGTGGTATTTTCTCTTTCTATTAAGATTTATGATGAACAGTTAACTGATAGTTGGGAATCTACCATTGATTCTATTAAAAATTATGATTCAGAAGTAAAAAAAATTGTTGCTATTAAACATTATTTGGATTTACAAGGTGATTCTTTTTTCGCTCCTTCTGTCGAAAAAGTACATTATCATATTTATGTTGAATCTGAAAAACAGTTTACTGTTTCAGCTTGTTTAAAGTCACTTGGTATTGCTTTTCGTCCTGATTTAGATGAATCATTAATTGAAAATAAGGGTTTGGAAATTATTAAAACTGATTTTGCTTCATGTCTTGTATATGCTACTCATGAAACTAAACAAGCTATATTAGATATGAAGTATATTTATCCTCATTCTGATATTGTTTCTAATTTATCTGATATTGAGTTAGATGCTATTCGTGAGAATTATAATATTACTCGTAAATATGACAAGATTGATATTAATGAATTAGATTTGATGGCTCGTAAATTGGCTCATGATTTGAAAGATTTCGATGACTGGTGGTTTACTCTTCCACCTCAAATTAGATTTAATAATTCTTATGCACATTTAAAAGAGTCTTATTATTATGTTTTAGATTCTTTGGTTAAGGATAATTTTCCTGTTAATCGTTTATGTGTATTTATTAAAGGTTCTCCGAATGTAGGCAAGACTTATTGTTCACGTATTGCTCTTAATGGTTACAATTTATTAACTGTTGGTGCTGGTGGTTCTGGTCGCTTTGATAAGCTTAAAAACTCAACTGATGCAATTATTGTTGACGATTCTTTTGTTCCTGATTTGCTTAATATTTCAGATAATTATGCTTGTTATGTTTATAGACGGAAAAATAATAATCCTATTTGGTTTGGTAAGTTCCTTATAATTACTAGCAATTATGATTTTGAGGATTATTGTAAATCTTTGCATTTTGATATGGCTTCAATTGATGCTTTAAGGACTCGTTTTTATATTACTCATGTTGCTAATAAAAATAATGTTCCTTATTTATTTGTTGATTCTGTTTCAAAACGTGGTTCTTATCGTGCTCAGTTAGAACGTAGGAATTATTTTATTATGTTTAGAAATTCTTTTAATTCAGCTATTAAATCTTATCATTCTTCTTTAGAATCTTGTCCTGATATTTATAGTTGTTTTAATGAATTTGAAGATGTTTCTTCAACTGTTGATATTCCTTTTGTCTGACAATTTAATAAATTGTATTGACAAATTGCAATATATATATTATATTTAATTTAATTTAAGAAAGTGAGGTCTATTTTTTATGGCTGCTAACAACACATTTACTAGCTTTGAAGCTAGTTTAAAGCTTGCTTCACCTCGTAAGGCTGAAGTTGGTGATTATATTAATTTTTCTGCTCAAATTTACGGTGCTTTTTCTCGTAAGATTCAGATTTCAAAAGATTTGTATAATTTTTTGGTTGATTATTTTAACGCTAATCCTCAAGAACCTTTTTATTTAGCTACTGTTAATGTTTATTGTAATTACGTTAACTCTTCTAAATGTGAAAGTCCTTTTATTAGTATTTTTGCTAAATAAGTCCATCATATATTAAATTTTATTTATTGCCTTGAGGGAGGCATAGACAATTATTTTTGTCTTTGTCTCTCTCTATCTTTTTTTTAGAGGTGTTTTATGATTTTTCTTTTGATTTTAGATTTTATTTTTGATTTTCTTACTATTTACTTGTTAGGTAGTATGGTTGTTTCGATTTCTAAACAGAAAAAAGAAGCTGCAAAGTTTCAAAGTGAGGTTTTAAAAAATGTTAACTTTAATCAATTTAATTCTAACAATTCTAATTTGTTTTAGAGTTTTTAAATATAATAATTTTGTAATTATTGAACAAAATTTCAAAGGTCAAGTTTTTAATAATAAGAAGGATTTTAAGAATGAACATAAATAGTGTTGAAGAATCAAAATTGAATAATCCATTTACTGGCATTTTTAAAGTTTGTTTAGGCTTTATTCTTTTTAGTGTTCTTTTTGCTATTGTTTGTGGTTCTGCGTTTGCTTCTGAATATGATGGTACTCCTATTCAGCCTAATAATTTTTATGATTTTACTTTTGATTTTGATTCTCGTTATCCTTTGAACGATAATATTTTATTAAATAATAGTTCTTACCCTTATTTAGTTTTTGGTTCTTCTCATTCTGATTCGTGGGGTTCTTCTATTAGCAATCCTTTATTACTTTATAATGGTAATTCTTTTGGTTCTTCTTATTCTAATAGTCCTAATTCGAATTATTTAATTTATCGTCTTTCAGGTGTATCTGAGTATGCTTTTCGTTGGAATGATAATCATTATTCTTTTGATTTTGGTTCTTCTAGTACTATTAGATGGACTTTTTCTGATAATTCATTTATTTCTTATGCTTTTGAATTTTCTGAACCTATTAATCTTGCTTTTTCTGTTGATACTACTTATGATGATTTTTCTTTTGATTTAAAAATTTATAGTTATGATAACGGTTTTTATTATCTTGTTAATGATTTATATAATTTAACTGATATTTCATATTGTAATATTTTTAATGGTCGTTATCATATTGTTTTAATTCCTCATTTTAATAAATCTACTACTCGTTATTGGGGTACTTTTTTTAGACTTTATGCTAATGAAATAGGGTTTTCTTCTGAACCTTCTTTACCTGATTTTGATAATGATTTGCCTTCTGATATTGATAATGGTAGTAATATTACTAATTATTATACTGTTTCTAATAATGCTTTTACTGATTTAGGTTCTTCTTTTGTTCATGGTACTCAAATTTTTGGTTCTTTTTCTGATGATCCTTCTGTATTAGCTCTTTATCCTATTGATAGTTTTACTTATAAAGGTCCTACACCTGAAAGTGAACAAGGTTTTTTAGAACGTCTTGCAAATTGGTCTAGTCAGTATCTTTCTGTTTCTGGTGTTGGTTTTGATTCTTTTGCTGCTTTTTTTGAGACTGTTCTTGGTGTTGAAGGTGCTCAACCTGAAAATAATACAATTTATAATGTTCGTTTTTCTCGTAATTTGTACCTTCCTTTAGATTTAGATTCTTCTCAATATGATGTTGTTTATTTTAATCCTTTAACTGACAATTTAATGTCTCTTATTCAAGGTTATTCTTCTTATTATGACATTGTTATGTATCCTAGTATTTCTATTAGTGGTACTTGGGTTAGTTCTTGGGCTGGTGATTCTGGTACATTTTCTATTTCTAATGTTGTTCAATCTTCTGTTTTTGTATCTGAAAGATATTATTTAAAACAGATTAATAAAAATTTAAATGGTGGCTTTTCTTCTGTTAATCAAGCTTTAAAGGTTTTAGCTTCTAATCAATCTTTAACTTATAAATCTTTATATCAAGTTATGATTGATTTGCAAGCTGAATTTCCTTATCTTAATAATTTAATTGTTTCATCTGATTCAGATGATACTTTTTTCGGTCGTTTAGATACTATTATTTCTAAACTTGATAATTTGCCTAGTGGTTTTGATGATTCTTCTTTAATGGTTAAGTTAGATAATATTATTGATTTGCTTGGTCAAAATGATTTTTTCAACGAAATTGATACACCTTTTGAGGTTGGTTTTGATATTTTTGATTTTTCTGATGGTGTTTTAAATATTTTTGGTTCTAGTGGTGGTAATGATGATTTATTTGATTATTTTACTAACTTCTTTGGACTTGGTGAT
Organism: archaeon; assembly: GCA_024409145.1. Taxonomy (GTDB): domain Archaea; phylum Methanobacteriota; class Methanobacteria; order Methanobacteriales; family Methanobacteriaceae; genus Methanobrevibacter. The sequence continues at coordinate 5,234 of JAKSUF010000052.1, forward strand.
ACTGGTTTTTTTAGTTTTTTTGATGAAGCTATTGGTTTTTTTGATTTTTTTGATACTACTCCAGATGACGCACAGAATGGATTATTTAATGAATTTTTTGAATAGGTGGTTTTTATGATTTTTACTATTCCAGATTATTTAAAAAACTGTTTTGCTTTTTTCCCTGAATTTATTGATTCTTTTGTTGAAACTGGCTTTTTTCCTTTTCTTTTTGCCGTCTTTGGTTTTTTCGTTATTATGATTATAGTTAAAAATATTGGTAATTCGTGAGGTTTTTTATGCTAGATAATATTGTACATTTTTTTACTTCTTGGCTTTCTCCTTTTAATACTAATGTTTCTGATTCAACTTTTTCTTTGCTAAATTCTTTTGAATTGTTTGTTTTATGTATTTTTGGTGTTATTGTTGTTGGTTCTATTGTTAAATTTATTTCTAGTATTTGGGATTCTATCCCTTTTGTATAGGTGATTTATGGAAACTAATCAATTTTTTTTAACTAAGTCTTTTAATTTTCTTAAAATGTTTTTTACTGAAAGTTTTAAGTTTTTAGACCTTACAGTACCTGGTACTTTTGTTACTTTTAAAGAGTTTTTTCTTTTTTTAATTGTTGTATTTTTTGGTATTAAACTTTTTCATAAATATATAGGATTTTCTTCTAATGATGAAAATTCTTCTGATTCTGTTAGGAAGGAAGCTAAATAATGAAAGATGTTATTGAAAATATATTTGGTGAATATGATTATTCTATAGCTACTGACCCTCAATCTGGTATTGCTTATCTCGACTATGAGTGGTTAGCTGCTTTTGTTCTTGTTCTTGTTTTTTTGCTTGGCTTTTTTGCTCTTGCTCGTATTGCTTTAAAATCGTGTTTTGGGGGTAAATAATGGACACTAGTTTATTTCTATCTTTTATTGATAAAGTTGCTGATTTGTGTTTGGTAGAGCCTTTTAGCGCTATTTTTGGCTGTTGTGTTGGTTGCTTTGTTGTAGCTTTGCTCTATCGTATTTGTAATATTAGTAAATAGCTTTTTAGCTTTTTATATTTTTTATTCTTTAAGGAGGTTTCACAATGGATACTATTATGACAAATTTACGTACCATTTTTACGGGTGCGATGTCAATGGCTAATGATGTTATTACTTTCATTACTGCCGATGGTCATGAGCTTGTATTATGTCTTGCTCTTCTTCCACTTGCCTTTGTTGGTATTGGTGTTGTTAAGCGACTTATTAATATTAGATAGTTTTCGCTTTTGTTTTGCCCCTTGTGTGGCTCCCTCGCCACACAATGGGCATTTTTTTCTTTTGAGGTGATTTATGATACTTTTAATTTATTTAATGCTTATTTTACTTCTTATGTTTCTTTACAATAAGTATAAGAAGTCTATAAAATATTATTGCGTTTTATTTTTTACAAAATATTATGATTTTTTTCTTAAACATAAAAGACTTAAGATTGTTAAAAATATATTTATTACTTTTTCTATTTATGTTTGTTTCAATGGTATACTTTTTCTTATTATTTTTGCGTTGTGGCTCTTAAAATTATATTTTTTTAGAATGAATTTTAATAAACGCAATACTACTATTGAAATTATTGGTTCTCCTGGTTCTGGTAAGACAACTCTTGTTGCTTTTTTGAGTAAGCATTTTATAGCTCAAGGTTATAAAGTTTTTACTGATGTTGACATTTTAGGTACTTATCCTTTTGAATGGATTAATCATTATGGACTTTATAACATGGAAAATTCTATTATTATTCAAGATGAAGCTGGAACTGTTGAAGGTTTGCAGAATCGTGATTATAAATCTAATTTTAAAGGTGATGAGGGTCAGTCTAGACTTAACATGTTAAAAAGGCATAGACACTATAAACAGGATCTGTTCTTTCTTTCTCAAGGTGAAGACTTTGAAAAACGTGTAAAAGATTTGTGTACAGAATATTGGGTTCTTAAACATACTAATATTAATTGGCTGCTTATTATCGATATTTACAGGAGTGAGATTGAAGTTGATGAAATGACACAAGATTTTAGACTTGCTAAAAAGAAAATAAAAAGACGTTTCCTCTTTTCTCCTGTGGTTTGGCTTTCTTTTGATACATTTGAATGTGTAAAACTTCCTGATTTAAATAATAATCCTCGTGGTATTAAATAATTTAATTTTTTTAAAAATTATAGTTGACATTAATATTATAGTATGCTATAATATAAGTAACTTAAATAACTAATTTATTTTTGGAGGTTACTTATGGAAATTAATTTAAAAAAAGACCATCATTCATATAATAAGGAATATATCGGTGATTCAGATATTGCAGCATTATTGATGGTTGGTTGTTCTGAAGATGGTTTAAAGTCCGAGATTATCAATTATGGTGAAGATGCTTCTTATTCTGCATATATTGTAGATGCAGATTCACTTATTCCTGAACATTATAAACTTGTTGCAAGTTTTGAATGTTGGTTAAAGGTTTATGATGATGAGGTATTAACTAATACTTTTCGTGCTGATAAGATTAATATATATCGTTCTGGTATGCGTGGTACTATTATTCAGTTGTTGAATTTTTAATTAATTATGGGGTATGTTATGATTAAATATTGTGTTTCTGATTTTTTAAAAGAAATTAATTCTCGTATTAAATTTATTAATTCTCATAGCTTTAAAAGAAAATTTAATTGTGAGTTATTAACTTGTAAATCTTTAGCTTCTCTTATTGGTGTTACACCTGCTACTATTTCAAATTTGAACTCAAATTCTAAATTTGATTTAATTGATTCGGTTGTTCTTGTAATTCGTTCTAATTATGATGATTTTCTTTTTGATTGTCGTAAACGTTCTTTACAATCTTTTATTGATGATTCTGAAAAAGATTTTTATTCTGGTTATCCTGAATTATTTGATTATTCATGGATTTTAAGACAAATTACCTCTGTTTATTCTGTTGAGGGGTGATTTTATGAAGTATAATTTTTTATATTTAATTGAATTAATTGTTGTAATTTTTGATATTGTTATTTTAATTTATTCTTTTTATTTGCTTATACCTTCTTTGTATTTTTGGTATTTATCTTTGTAAAGGTGTTTTTATGAATCGTTGGTGGAAGCTGCTTTATGCTATTTTTTATTTTATTTGTTTTTTAATTGGTCTTGGTATTCTTTCTTTTATTGGTGATATTACTGGTTTGTTTAAATTTTAACTTTGTAGTGTTTAGCTCATAAAAATTGAGCTGCAATATATCCGCTTTGGTTCGATTGCCTATATATTGCAGCTCTTTAGCCCTCTTGCGGAAAGAGTCGCCGAAGGCATCATATACTTTAGTTCGATAAAAAAATACTTGCTTTTTATCTTAAATTGTAGTAAATTGTATGTAGGCAATAGATAATTTTATAAAATGTTTCGTAATATTTGTTAAATATCGAATTTAAACTGATATTTT
>JAKSUF010000053.1 GCA_024409145.1 archaeon
AAGAATGTCAGATTTTATTTTTTTTGGTGGAATTATGGTAAGTTTAAAGGAGTATAAAAAAACATTTATTTTTTTAATTATCGGATTAATAATCATGGGTGTTATTTTATATTTTGTAGGTATTGACACTGTTTTTATAGCTCTTAAAGTAGCTAATTTATGGTATGTTGGGCTTGCTATTCTTTTACAATGTATTATTTATTATTTATACACTTTACGTTGGTATATTATTAATCATAGTGCTGACATGGGGGATGTTAAGATTAGAAAACTTTTCCCTATTGTTTTGGTAAGTTTAGCTATTAATAATATTACTCCTAGTGGTCGTGGCGGTGGAGAACCTGTTAGGGCTTATATATTATCTAGAGAATCAGAACATTCTTTTGATAAAACTTTAGCTACTGTAATTGGTGATCGTGCTTTAGATACTTTTCCATTTATTATACTTGCTATTTTAACGATTATGGGGATGGTAATTACTTTCTCATTAAGTTTAGTTTGGATTATAACATTAGTTATTTGTGTTGTAGTAATTACTGCACTTGTAGTCGTTTTAATTTATATGTGTATAAATGAAGCGTTTGGTGTTAAATTAACAAACTGGATTATAAAACTTGTTAAAAGATTTTATAAAAAATTTGATGAGGGAACTGAAGGACAGATTAGGGAAGCGGTTTCTGGTTTCCAAGGAACAATGAGGAATTTAATATCTGATAAATCTGTTTTAATGTATGCTTTACCTTTATCTTTTGTAATTTGGATACTGGAAATTTTAAGAGTATTTGTTGTTTTCTTAGCATTTGGAGCAAATATATCTCCTATTGTTATTGGTGAAGTATTTATTTTAGCATCTTTGGTAGGTATGGTTCCATTATTACCTGGTGGAATTGGTGCTGTTGATGGTATTATGATCTTTTTCTACTCTGGTGCAGGAATTACTTCAACTATTAGTGCAGCAGCTACTGTTATTGAGCGTTTAATATCCTATTGGATGACTACTATTCTTGGTTTAATTGTTCTTCCAGTTTATGGGGCTTCTGTTTTAGATAGTTTATCAAAAGATAAGATTAGGGATTTATCTAATGATTCTCAGTTAGGTAGTAATGAGGTTTCTTCTGAAAAGGTTAATTCTTCTGATTCTGATTCTTCTAATTCTTCTGAAGATTCATTTTAAGGATTGGGGATGAATATTTCTTTATTATTGTAAGATAAATTCTTTTTATTTCTTTTTAAATTTATTTTTTTTAAAAATTCTTTTTCATCATTTTATTGTTTTTGTATTCTTTTTTTAATTTTTGTATAATATTTAATTATATATAGTTATGTCGCTAAATTTTGTAAAATTAAATAGAAAGATTTATTTTATTTACATATTTTTAATTGTTACTTTAAATTAGATTAATTGTTAGTTTTTATTAGAACATACTTTTAATTTGATTTATTTTAATTTATTAATAAATTGAAATAAAGTTATTTAAATTTCCTTTAAATTATATTTAGTTATTCTTTAAAGGCCTTTAAAATTACTATTTATTTTTTTAAAGGAATTGTTTAAAGTAGCTTTTAAATATTTCTTAATGGTGAAATCATGGAAATTAATGGTGTAAAAATTAGAGATACCTTTGCTGAAGGTTTTGGAATTAAAGTTACAAGAATGATAGTTACTGCAGCTACTAAAAAATTAGCTCTTATCGCAGCTACTGAAGCTACTGGTTACGGAACTTCTGTTATCGGTTGTCCTGCTGAAGCAGGTATTGACTGCTACTTAGACCCTAGTGAAACTCCTGATGGAAGACCTGGTTATGCAATTATGATTTGTCACGGTTCTAAAAAGAAATTAGATCATGAACTCATGGAAAGAATTGGTATGGGTATTTTAACTGCTCCTACTACTGCAGTATTTAATGCTCTTGATTCTGAAGAAGTTTTAAAAACTGGTAACAAACTCAAATTCTTCGGTGACGGATTCCAAGAAAAATTAGAAATTGATGGAAGAACTATTCACTCTATCCCTATTATGTCTGGTGACTTCTTAGTAGAATCTGCATTCGGATACAAAGATGGTGTGGCTGGAGGAAACTTCTTCATCATGGCTAATAGTAAAATGAGCGCTCTTGTTGCTGCTGAAGCTGCTGTTGATGCAATTCATGGTGTTGAAAATGTAATTACTCCTTTCCCTGGTGGTATGGTTGCTTCTGGTTCTAAAGTAGGATCTAACAAATATGAATTCTTAGGTGCATCCACTAACGAAAAAATGTGTGTAACTTTAAAAGACAAAGTTGACTCTGACATTCCTGAAGAAGTAAATGGTGTTATGGAAATCGTTATTGATGGTGCAGATGAAGAATCTGTAAAAGCAGCTATGAAAGCAGGTATTGAAGCAGCTTGTACTGTTGATGGTGTACTTGAAATTAGTGCAGGTAACTTCGATGGTAAATTAGGTGCTTACTTAATTAACTTACAAGACTTATTCTAAGTCTAATTAATTAAAATAATTGATGAGGGTTTTCCTCATTTATTATTTTCGTTCTTATTTTTAACTATATTGATTATTTGGATTGTTTTTTCTAATTTTCTATTGATTTTGTTCTTATTTGTATATTTTATCTTTGTTTTGTTCTTATTTTTTAATGTTATATTAATCAATACTCGATATGAAAGATATATCATTTTGATGAAAAAATATAGTAAGATATATATAGAATTATTTAATAATCTAATAAATAGTGGAAAGTTTTATTAAGTTAAATAAATATCTTTCTTATATTATATTAATCATATTTTAGCATTTAATCTTTTTAATTTTTAGTTTATTTTTCTATTGTTATAAGCGGATTATTCGATATGAATAAACTATATTAAAGATGAAATTATATTGGGTATTTATATTTTCATTATTTAAATTTGTCTAAAATAATAATTTTTGAATAGTTTAATATTAGAGGTTTTAAAATGAAGCAGATAAAAACTGAAGATGCTGTTGGTCAAGTTTTAGGTCATGATATGACTCAAATTATTAAAGGAGTTACAAAAAGAGCAGTATTTAAAAAGGGCCATATTGTACAAGAAGAGGATATTCCAGTTTTACTTAGTATAGGTAAAGACCATATTTATGTCTTTGAAAAAGAGGAAGGAATTTTACATGAAAATGAAGCTGCTAAAATTTTAGTATCTTTATGTAAATCTGACTATATGGATGAAACTGATGTGAGTGAAGGTAAAATTGAATTATTGGCTAATGTTGATGGTTTATTAAAAGTTAATCGTGAAGGCCTTTATGCTGTTAATTCTTTTGGTCAAATGATGGTTGCTTCAAGACATGGAAATACTGTAATTCAAAAAGGAGATAAAATTTGTGGAACTCGTATTATTCCTTTAGTAATTGAAGAGCAAAAGATGAATGATGCTAAAGAAGCATGTTTGGATAAAACAGAAGGCAAACCTATTTTTGAAATTATTCCATTTGCTCATCAAAAAGTTGGAATTGTAACAACTGGAAATGAAGTATACTATGGAAGAATTGAGGATACTTTTACTCCTGTTATTAAGGATAAAATCAAAGAATTCAACTTTGACACTGAGCTTATAGATCATAAAATATGTGAAGATAATGATAAGAAAGTAACTGAAACAATCATTGATATGATTGAAAATAAAGGAGCAACTATGGTTATCTGTACTGGTGGTATGAGTGTAGATCCTGATGATAAAACTCCTTTAGCTATTAAAAACACTGGAGCAAATATTGTTTCTTATGGATCTCCTGTTTTACCTGGGGCTATGTTCTTATTAGCATATTATACTAAAGAAGATGGAAGTACTGCAACAATTATGGGACTTCCAGGTTGTGCAATGTATAATGAAAGAACTGTAGTTGATTTAGTTTTACCAAGAGCTATGGCAAATGATGTAGTAACTCCTGAAGAACTTGCTTCATTAGGTGAAGGTGGGCTTTGTTTAGCTTGTAATGTTTGCACATTCCCAAATTGTGGATTTGGTAAGGGTCATTAAATTTAATTTAAATTTAATTATCTTATAATTTAATAAATCAATGTCTAAATGTTTTATATTGGTGATTTATTATGTCTAATGGAGTTAAGTCTGAATTATCTAAAGAATCTATTTCTGAGGACCTTCCATTTAAAGTAGCTATAATTACATTAAGTGATAAAGGTTTTAGGAATGAGCGTATTGATAAAAGTGGCCCTTTAGCTAAAGAAATGTTGGAACATGAAGGATATGATGTTGTAGAAATGATATTAATTCCTGATGATGCAGAATGGTTGAAAAAGGAATTGATTCGTCTCTGTGATCAAGATCAAGTAGATTTGGTTTTAACAAGTGGTGGAACAGGTTTTTCTTTACGTGATAATACTCCTGAAGCAACTTTAGAGATAAGTGACCGTGTTGCACCTGGAATCGCAGAGTATATGCGTTATAAATCAATGATGATTACTGATAGGGGAATGTTATCTAGAGGAGTATCTGTTATACGTAAACAAACATTAATTATTAACTTACCTGGAAGTCCAAAAGCAGTAGAAGAAAATTTAGGGTTTGTATTAGATACTCTTGAGCATGGATTAAAAATTCTAAAGGGTAGTGCTAGTGAATGTGCTAGGGATTGAATTACTATTTCTTTAGTAATTTATCTCTTAATCTCTTTTTATTATTTAGGGGTGTTCTTCTTAATTTTTAATTAATTGATTAAGTTTAATTAGTAAATTTAGTTAATGTTGAAAATTAAGGAGAACTCTCTTAGTTATTAATTAGAGATTTTAAAGTGTGGTTTTTTGTGTGTGCTGGAGATTAAATTAATATTTATTTAGTTATTATCTCTTAATTTCAATTAATTCGAGGAGAGTTTATATATTATTAAATTAAAACTATGGAGAGTCATATATGAAAAAAATGTTAAAAATTCTTATAGTTGCTATTGTTGCAATCTGCATTATTGTAGGTGCAGGGGTAATGTATAGTGGAGCTCTTGGCTCAAATGATGCTCAATTAGATGGACAAGAAATTAAATTAGCGGCTGCAGCTAGTTTAAAGAATGTTTATGATAATGAGTTAATTCCAATGTTTGAAGAGAAATATGGTGATGTGAAAGTTTCTGCTACTTATGGGTCTAGTGGAGATTTACAAACTCAAATTGAAAATGGTTTAGATGCAGATGTATTTATGTCTGCTGCTACAAAACAGATGGATGCTTTAATAGATGAAGATTTAATTGATAAAAGTACCAATGTTGAATCTTTAGAAAATAAAGTTGTATTAATTATACCTAAAGAATCTAAATCTGATATTTCTTCTTTTGAGGATTTAAAAAATGTAAAAGGTGTAATTGCTATCGGGGATCCAGAATCTGTTCCAGCAGGTCAATATGCTAAAGAAGTATTAACTAATCTTAATTTATGGGATAGTGTACAATCTAAATTATCTTTAGGAACTGATGTAACTGCTGTGTTAAATCAAGTTGCTCAAGGTTCTGCTGATTGTGGTATTGTTTATAAAACTGATGCTGTTTCTACTGATGATGTTAAAATTGTATGTGAGGCACCTAGTGGTTCATTAAAAACTCCAGTTATTTATCCTGTAGCTATGGTTAAATCATCTAAACATCCTGAAGCATCTAAAGCTTTCATTGATTTCTTACAAACACAAGAAGCAAAAGACGTATTTGTTAAATATGGTTTTACTATTCACTAATAATTTATTTATTAGTTAACAGTGATTCTATGTTTATCTAGTGATGTGTGTATTGTTATTCATGAATTATATATTTAATTAGATTAAATATTTATATATTTAATTACTATTAAATATTATATTCATGAATACTTTTGTGTAGACTTATTTTTATTAGACGCATCATTTAAATTTTTCTAAAGGAGATAATGACATATGGATTGGACACCCATTTTAATTTCAATGAAAACTGCTAGTGTATCTATCTTAATAACTTTTTTCTTAGGATTGATAATAGCTTGGATTATTATTAAGTTAAAAAATAATACATTAAAAATTATACTTGATGGTATTTTTACACTTCCTATTGTTTTACCTCCAACTGTTGTAGGTTTCTTTTTATTATATATTTTTGGTATTCGTGGACCTATTGGAAGTTTTTTCATTGAATTTTTTGCAGTCAAAATTGCATTTTCATGGGAAGCTACTGTTATTGCAGCTGTTGTTATGTCTTTTCCTTTAATGTACCGTTCTGCTAGAGGCGCTTTTGAACAAGTTGATAGTAACTTATTGGATGCGGGCCGTACTTTAGGTATGAGTGAATGGAAAATATTTTGGAAGGTTTTATTTGCAAATGCATTACCTGGTGTTATTAGTGGTGGAATTCTTGCATATGCTAGAGGTTTAGGTGAATTCGGTGCTACTGCAATGATTGCAGGTAATATTGCAGGTCAGACTAGAACTCTCCCAATGGCGGTTTATTCAGAAGTAGCTGCTGGTAATATGGGGGATGCTTTTAATTATGTTATATTTATTGTTATAATTGCATTTATTGCAATATTTATAATGGATTATATTTCTATTCATAATGAGAAAAAGTGGAGATAGTTATGTTTAATCAATTATTTATTTCTATTCATGTTTTAGGTGGTATCTATGAGTAATCAGGTATTAAATGTAAATATTAAAAAGAAACTTAAAGAGTTTGATTTAGATGTTGCCTTTGAAATAAAAAATGGTTGTTTAGGGATTCTTGGAGCTTCTGGTTGTGGAAAAAGTATGACTTTAAAATCCATTGCAGGAATTATTAATCCTGATGAAGGTAAAATAACTTTGATTAATAATGGAGAAATTACTTTTTATGACTCTTATTCTAAAATAAATATGAAACCTCAAGTTAGAAATGTAGGGTACTTGTTCCAGAATTATGCTTTATTTCCAAATATGACTGTTGAAGAAAATATAGCTGTAGGATTATCTAAAAATAATGGGGATAATACTGTTAATGATTTGATTAAAAGATTTAGATTGGATGGATTAGAAAAACGATATCCTAAACAATTATCTGGAGGTCAACAACAAAGAGTTGCATTAGCGCGTATCTTGGCTTATGAACCTGATGTTATATTGTTAGATGAACCATTTAGTGCTATGGACACCTTCTTAAAAGAGCAGTTACGTTTAGAATTAGCTAATGTATTAAAAGAATTTGATGGAATTTCTATTTTAGTAACTCATGATAGGGATGAAGCATTTCAACTTTGTGATGAATTATTGATTTTAGATAAAGGTAAGATTATTGCTAAGGGACTTACTTATAATATTTTTGAAAATCCCGATAATGTTCGTGTTGCTAGACTTACTGGTTGTAAAAATATATCTGAAATTGAAATTATAGATGATTATCATTTAAAATCTAAAGATTGGGATGTTATTTTTAAAGTAAATGAAAAGTTATCTTCAGAGATTACTCATATTGGTATTAGAGCTCATGATTTTGAGGCATGTGTCGAAGGTGAAGTTAATTCATTTGAAGTGAAAAATTATGAAAAACTTGAAATGCCTTTTGAATGGGAATTAACACTAGATAATGGTTTATGGTGGAAGATTGATAAAAGAATTAAAGATCATGAATTTGTTGTTCCTAAATATCTTAAAGTAAATCCTAAAAATATTATTTTATTAAAATCTTAAATTCTCATTTTTTATATTTTTTATTCTATTTTTTATATTTTCCTTTTTTATTTTTATAACTGTTATATTCAGTATTATTAAAAATGAGAGAAGATTCTCTCATTTTAATTATTTTATTTAGTATTGTTTATCCTTCTATTGCTTCTTTAGCAATGAATTTATAGATTAATGCTGCAATTACTGCACCAACTAATGGACCTACAATAAATACCCAAACTTGGCTTAAGGGTTCTCCACCTAAGAATAATGCAGGAGCTAAACTTCTTGCAGGATTAACAGATGTTCCAGTAATAGGAATTCCCATAATGTGTACAAATGTTAAAGTGAGCCCAATAACAATTCCTGCAATTCCTGAGGTTTTTTTGTTTCCAGTAACTCCAAGAATAGTGAAAACAAATACTGCAGTTAAAATAATCTCTGTTACTAATGCTCCAATCATACTAATGCCGATACTGGATGCTGCACCATATCCGTTTGCACCTAATCCAGTAGCAGCAATTCCTCCAATGTCTGCTTGAGTTATTAAGAAATATAAAATTCCAATACCAATTAAACCACCAATGCATTGGAAAATTACATAACAAATAAAGTCTTTTACATTCATTCTACCATCAATTAAACATCCTAATGAAACAGCAGGATTTATATGGCATCCTGAGGTATCTCCGATTACATATGCCATAGCAATGATTGATAAACCGAATGCTAAAGCAATACCTAAAGTTCCTAAGGTTTGTCCTGCTATTGCAGCACTTCCGCATCCAAAAAGAACTAATGTTAAAGTACCTATTAATTCACATATATATCTTTTCATTTTAATCACACTTTAATATAATTATCAGTTTTCTAAATCTTTATAAAATTATTATGATGGAATTGTTAACATTTAATAAATTTTTTATAGATTTATATAACTAATTTATATTGTATTATTTATTTTTGTTTTGAAACATTAAGTAATTTGT
>JAKSUF010000054.1 GCA_024409145.1 archaeon
ATAAATTTTAAAATAGTATTACTTTAATATTAAAATAAGATTATTTAGTATTACTAGAATATTAATAAATTTAAAGTTAGTATTAATTAATCAAATAATATTAATTTATAAAAATTAATATCACAATCTTAAAATCAATAATGGACCTTTAAATTAGAATATTAATTAAGATATCCATATTGATTTAATTTTAATAATTAGCAAATTAGTATTACCAAATATTAAAAATGGTTACGACCAGTATTAATTTAATAATCATAAGGTTGGGTGTTATTTTAGAAAGTAATAAAATTTGAGCTAATACTAATAGCAATGAAGTTCAATATTATTTTTAAAAAGTAATAAATTTTGAGTAATGACACTATTTATGGAGAAAAAAAATGGTTAAAATTAAAAAAAGTTCTTCCATAATTATTGTGTTGTTAATTATTTTAGTATTATCTACATCTACTTCTTGGGCAAATGAAAATATAGATGAAGATGATATCTTAAGTGAATCACAAATTATGGATACAAAAATCAATGAAAAAGAAGTAAGTGTTTCAGAAGAATCATATACTTCATTAAATAATTTAATAAAAGATAACAATTTAGTAGAGTTGGATAAAAATCACAAATATGATGAAAATTCTGATTCTAAACTAAAAGAAGGTATTAAGATAGACAAACAAGTTGTAATTGAAGGTAATGGCCATACAATTGACAGTACAAATCAATCCAAATTATTTACAATTTCAAAAAATGGAAGTTTAACTTTAAACAATATCATTTTATTAAATAACAATCCAAGTTCTAATTCAGGAATTATGAATCTTGGAAATTTAATATTTAATAATGTAACTTTTATAAGTCAGAAACAAGGAAATGCTGGTGTTTTTGATGCAGCTATTGTTAATGAAGGAAATTTTAGTATAAACAATAGTGCATTTGAAAATTCATCTATTAAATTTAATGTTGAAAGTTCTATTTTTTATTCAGGATTATTCTTTAAAAATTTAGGCAATTTAACAATAGAAAATACAAATATCTTAAATAATTATATTGAAAGTGAAGCACCAATTAGCCAGATTCGTGGTGGAATAATTTATAACTCTGGAAATTTGAAGTTAAATAATGTAAATATGAGTAATAATACAGGTAAATTCAGAGGTATGACTTTAACATTCTTTGGATTTATTTTAAATTCTGAAAAATCAGACATTATAGTGAATAATTCACATTTTGAAAATAATGCCATAATTAATGATGGAGTTAAATCTTTTGTAGCACCAACTAATGTTATTAGAATAATTGATAGTAATGCATCTGTTTCCAATTCCAAATTTATAAACAATTCCGGATCTATAAATGCAGGAGGTATTGGTTATTATAATAATGAGAAAATAATGTTAATTGAAAATTGTTTATTTGACTCCAATACAGTAGAAACACAAGGTGGAGCAATTTTTGTTGAAGGTAATGTAAACTCAAATAATAACACATATAGAAATAATTTTGCAGGACGTAATGGTGGAGCAGTCTATGTATATGGTTATTATGATGCAGGTAGTACACTTTTAGGTAATTTTGTAAGTACTAATGATTTATTTGAATATAATTCTGTAAAATCAATCCCAGACCCAGATGGAGAAGCTAGAACTTTATCATGGGGAGGTGCAATATGTTCCAAAGCAGGAAGTTTAACAATAATAAATGACACTTTTTATAGAAATATAGCTATTTGGGGAGATGGAGGAGCTATTGCAAATTATTTAAGTAGTTCTTTAATTGTTTCACATTGTATTTTTAAAGAGAATGAAGCTACAGTATGGGGTTCATGGACTCATGCATCCAGTCTTGGAGGAGCAATATTACTTCCAGAAACAGAAATGTATGATGAAAACCATCCTGCAACATTTACTGTTGAATACTCTATATTTGATAATAATATAGCTAATGGAGGTACAGCATTATATTCTGTCCCATATAAAGATGTCCCATGTGATTTCGTATCTAATAATAACTATTGGGGATCAAACGACCCATTCTTTAAAGAATTAATTGGAAAATACCAATCCAGTAGTTTAGTATTCCCTGACAATTACATTATAATGGGAATCGAAGGAGACAATGTAATTCATGTTGGTGATACAATAACCTACAAACTTACATTAAATAAAATTAGTGAAAATGGAGTTATTAGTGACTTAAATGATACATTACCAGATTATGAATTTACAATTGATTCAAGTTTAAATCCTCTTTCAAATAATAAAATTTTATTTAAAAATGGAGAAGCATATTTCACATATACTGCAGTGAAAGATGGATTAGAAACCTTTTTTATTAATAACAGGTCTTTCAAAACACAAATTAATATTGTAAAATATGATTTATCTGCAAATGCATCTTATATTGATGACCTTAAACTTATCAATATCACATTATCTGAGAATATAAATGGAAATATTTCTATTAAAGTAAATAATACAGAGTATAATGCTTCAATCGAAAATGGTTCTGCTATTGTTAATGTATCTAACTTAGTTCCTGGCACTAATTTGATTACAATTTCTTATAATGGTGATGAAAAATATAATGAATTTTCTATTGATAAAAATATAACCATTGAAAAATATATGCCTCCAATTGAAGTTAATAATATGACTATGAACTCTTCATCTAATTCAGAAATTACACTTCAATTCCCATCTGATGCAACTGGAAGAGTATTATTTGATATTGATGGAAAATTATTTTATACAAATATTTTAGATGGCGTCGCAACTTTAGATATCTCATCTATAGAATTAGGCCCACATAATATTATCTGGAATTATCTTGGAGATGAGAAATATAGTAAATTAGAAGGTAATTTCTCAATTAACTTAACTACTAATGAAAAAATAACCAATAATCAAAATATTCAAGTATTCTATACTGATGGTTCAAAATATAAAGTAAGAATAATGGGTACTGATGGTAAAGCTGTTGGTCCAGGAAACTTAGTGACATTTATTATTGGTGGAAAATCTATTAAAGTAAAAACAGATGAAAATGGATATGCTTCATTTAAGATTACTCAAACTCCTAAAAAGTATACAGTAACTACAAAATATAACAATATCCAAGTAAAAAATACCATAACTGTTAAAAATGTATTAATTGCTAAGAATTTATCTGTTAAAAAAGCTAAGAAAATTAAATACAGTGTTACTGTAAAAGGTAAGAAAGCATTTGCTTATAAAAAAGTAACTTTTAAATTAAAAGGAAAAACATATACTGCAAAAACTAATAAAAAAGGTGTTGCAACAATCTATCTTAAAAATTTAAAAGTTGGTAAATATAACATAGTTGTTAAGTATGCAAACACTAAATTAACTAAAGCAATTAAAATTAAAAGATAAAAGTGAGAGATAAAACTGAAAGATAGAATTAAAAGATAAGAAGTTTAAACACTTCTTTCTTTTTTTTGGAGATTATATATGTTTAAATTTAAAAAACTTACAATATCTTTAGTATTAATTTTATTCATATTTCTATTCATTTCACAATCTTATGCTTTAGATAATGAAACAATTAACACTCTTGATATTGAAGATTCACTTGGTGATGCATCTACAACAGAGATTTATGTTAATGCATCTAATGAAGAAAATGGAACAGGAGAAAAACTTAACCCATATAAAAATTTAGAAACAGTTAAGATGGAAGCTGGACACACAGTACATATCGCTGATGGAGAGTATACCTATAAATCATTTAATTCATTAAATAATATAACACTCATTGGGGAACATACAGATAAAACCATAATTAAATGCAATAATCTAGAAATAACTGCAAATAACCTAATTTTAAGAAATTTAACAATTATTGGAGCTACTTTTAAGAATCAAGGAAACTTTACAGCTCAAAATACCATATTTAAAAATAGTAAAGGTAAAGTTATTGATGAATATAGAAATTCTTATGGAGGATGTATTTATACATCATATAGGTCTAATGATAATGAAAAACATTTAATTTCCTTAACAGACTGTTATTTCATAAATAACTCTGCAGAGTATGGTGGAGCAATTTATATTGATAAAGGAGATTTAGATATCACAAGATGTTATTTCCTAAATAACACTGCATATAATTATGGAGGAGCAATAGCTATATCTTATGCAAATAAAGTTACTATCAAAAAATCTAGATTTGATAATGATAATTCTAAAGAGGATGCAGGTGGGGCAATTTACAGTATGTGTTCTACATTAACTGTAAATGATGTTAATATAACTAACTGTTCCTCTACATTTGGAGCAGGAATAACTGCATTGAATACTAAATTAGATATAGATAACTTAAATGCATATAACAACATTGCAAAATATAATGGTGGGGCAATTTATCAAATGTATTCAACTTCTTTGATTACATCATCCAATTTTATAAATAACTCTGCAACAAATGGTGGAGCATTATTCTTAGATAATATCACATCATTATTTTTAAATAATAATCAGTTTATAAATAACTCTGCAAAAGCTTGTGGAGGAGCAATTTATTCACTTCTAAATAAAGAATATAGCAATATTAACAATACATATAAGAACAATTCTGCAATTGAAAATAATGACACATATACCACTTCTACAATTAATAATATTATACTTTCTTCAAATCATACTACAATTCATTACACTCCCCAAAATGATATCGTATTAGGAGACTATTATAATTTAGTTGAACATGGTTATGTATCACCAGTTAAAGATCAACAAGATAGTGGGAATTGTTGGTCATTTTCAGTAATTGCTGCATTAGAGTCTTGTATCTTAAAAGCTATCAATAAAACTTATGATTTATCTGAAGAAAATATGAAGAATGTCATGGCATCCTTTTCTGATTATGGTTGGAAAGTAGATGTAAATAACGGAGGTTATGATGACATGGCTATTGGATATCTTGTAGGATGGTTAGGTCCAATAAATGATTCTGATGATAAATTTGATGATAGTGGTGCGTTATCTCCTGTTTTAAATCAATTATTCCAAATACAAAATGTTGTATACATTAAGAGAAATAACTATCTGGATAATGATGGAATTAAAGAAGCTATTTTAAAATATGGTGCTGTTTCAACTGGAATTTATTACTCTGGATTATATTTAAATGATTATAACTATTA
Organism: archaeon; assembly: GCA_024409145.1. GTDB lineage: Archaea > Methanobacteriota > Methanobacteria > Methanobacteriales > Methanobacteriaceae > Methanobrevibacter. The sequence continues at coordinate 5,159 of JAKSUF010000054.1, forward strand.
TTACTATGATAATATCATGCCCTCAAATCATGCAGTGACTATTGTTGGGTGGGATGATAATTATTCTAGATATAATTTTGGTAATATAAATACTCCCGCTGGAGATGGTGCATTTATTGTTAAAAATAGTTGGGGTACTGACTGGAGTAAGGGTGGATATTTCTATGTATCATATTATGATAGAAAATTCGCACAAGTTGGAGAAAATGAAGTTTCATATACATTTATATTAAATGATACTATCAAATATGATAAAAATTATCAGTATGATGTTGCTGGAAAAACAGATTATTTAATTACAGGTGAAAAAACCTTATGGTACCAAAATATTTTTAATGCAACCGATAATGAATATTTAGCTGCAGTATCCACTTATTTCACTGAATTAACAGATTGGGAAGTTTCTATATTTGTAAATAATATATTTAAAACAAGCACTTCAGGAACTTCAAACCCAGGATATTATACAATTAACTTAGGTGATTTAATTCATTTAAATAAAGGAGATGAATTTAAAGTAGTATTTAAAATTACTGCTGAAGAACATGCAAAAATACCTATTCTTGAAGAACAATATATTAATAAAGTACCTTTTGGATATGGAGTATCTTTCTTTAGTAAAGATGGTGAAAATTGGACAGATTTATACAAATTTGAATTCTCTGACTTTAATCGTAGATGTATATCACAAGTAGCATGTATTAAAGCATTTACTATTTTCGATACATTAAACTCAACAATAAAATTAGATATTTCTGATAGAGGAATTGATTCTATAAATATTAAAGCTATTGTATGTGATCCATATAATCAATTAATCAATTCTGGAAATGTGACTTTTACTATTGAGGGTATTGAATATACAGTTAATGTCGTTAACGGAATTGCTCAATTAAATCATAGACTTAAAAATAATACAGATAGTATAATTTATGCAATATTTAATAATGAAAATTATTATTCTTCATCTAATTCAACTGAGATTAAATTTTATACATCCAATATTAAATTAGATATAAAAGATGTTAAATATGGTCAACTTATACTTGCAAATATTACTTTAATCGATAATGAAAGTAATGAATTAAGTGATGATATTAATTTAACAGTAGCTAATGAAACTTATCTTGTTCATATTGAAGGTAACAAATTATTTTATGTTCCAAAAATTTTGGATATTGGTTCATATAATGCTACTTTAAAATATAAAGACAACATTATTAAACAGAATGAATTCAAGATTTTAAAAAATAATGTTTCTATGAATGTTTTACTTAAAGAAGAGAAAAATAATCTTACAATAAACATTCAATTTTCAGAGCCTATCAATGAATTAGTTAATATAACTATTTCTGGAAAACAATATACTATAGAAACAGTTAATGGTAGAGCAAGTTTGTTCTTAGATGATTTAGACTATGGAACTCATGAAATTGTGGTATCTTTTGTAGATAATAATTATGAAAACATATACAAAAATTACACAATTCAAACTACTGTATACAAAAGTAAAATCATTCAAGATAAAATTGAATATACTCAAGAAGGAATAGTTTATAGTGTTAATCTAACTAAATTAGATAATTCTCCAATTATAGGTAAAGAACTCACATTCATAATCAATAATAAAGAATATAAAAATACCACTAATCAAAATGGAACTGCATTTGTATTATTTGAATTAACCAATGGAAATTATCCAATTAAAGTAACATTTGAAGGTTATGATAATATTATTGGATATTCTTTAAATAATAATTTAATCATTGATAGACCAATAGTTAAAATTCAAGATGTTAATGTTCCAAAAGAAATAGGAGTTTATGAGAACAATTATATCAATTTAACATTTAGTGATACTGCTAATGGGAATTTGATTATTCTAATTGATAATAAAGAATATTTAAATAATCATTTTACATCCAATTATTTTGAGGTTCCATTAAATGATTTAAAAATTGGAAAACATGAAATCATTATAAATTATACTGGTGTTGAAGGTTACAAATATTATAACTCATTTAATATATCAATAGTCAAATCCAATCCAAAAATTGATATTTTATATGATAAATGTTATACAAATTACGAAACATTATTTACATTTAATTTACCAACTTATGCAACAGGTTATATTTTTGTAGATATTGAAGGAAAACATTATTATTCAAAAATCATTAATGGAAAAGCAGATATTATAATTGATGGTTTAAGTGAAGGTAATAAATATTTATTTTATTATTATGATTCAGATGAAAATTACAATGCTTTAAACGGAAATATCAATTTTGAAGTTATTAATAAGTTTAAATTAAATTCAAATGAAAATATTACAATGCTTTATACTGATGGATCTACTTATAAAGTAAAACTTCTAAATTCAGATGATAGCATTGTTGAAAATGCCACTGTTGTAATTAAAATTGATGGAAAATCATATAATGTAAAAACAGATAAAAATGGTTGGGCATCTCTTAAAATAACTTTAAAACCTAAAACTTATACAATTTCTGCTAGTTATGATAATGTTAAAGTTTCAAACAAAGTTATAGTGAAATCCATTTTAAAATCAACAAATTACACAATTAAAAAATCTGCAAAAAGATTAACTGTAAAAGCAACATTAAGTAAAGTTAAAGGAAAATATTTGAAAAGTAAAAAAGTAACTTTCAAATTCAATGGTAAAACATATACAGCTAAAACAAATAGCAAAGGAGTTGCACAATTAACAATTAGTAAAAATATGATTAAAAAGCTTAAAATTAATAAAAAATATTCTATGCAAATTAGCTATTTAAAAGATACAATTAAAAAAGTAGTTTTGGTTAAGAAATAATGAGGGAACACAATGAATAAGAAAAATATATTAATTTTATTAGTTCTATTATGTTTCATACTTTCAGTAGGTACTGTGTCAGCACATGCAGACCCTAAGGAAAACCCACGTATTACATTTATTGATCAACAAGAAATTCAAAATAGTACAGATGGAGTTTCCGAGGATGTTAACTTTAGAATGTCAATAGTACAAATACATGAAGTGAGAAATGTAACTGTTACTGCTCAACATATTGAGTCTCGTGAATATTATTTAAATAAAACGGATAATAATCCAAGTGATGGTTGGTCTATATTGTGGGATACTTCCAATTCCCCAAATGGAGAATATTGGATTGAAGCACATACTAAAGATGTAGAAACTAATGAAGGAACTGCAGGATTTAAATTAATACTCAATAATATTCCAAAAGAATCACAAATAATCATGGATAATTTAACAACATTTGTTAATAAGTCAACCAGTATTTATGCATATCTTTCTAACAAGAATTCTACCCCTCTTCAAGATAAAAATGTAGAGTTCATAATTGATGGAGAAACATATTCAACAAAAACAACATCTAATGGTTATGCAACAATTTCATTTACTCCAAAAGAAGTTAAAGA
>JAKSUF010000055.1 GCA_024409145.1 archaeon
TCTTTACTTGTTGCATCACTTTTAATTCCTAAAGGATCATAATGGGTTTTTATTGCTAAAAATCCATGTTCATTCATTTTTTCTATGAATTTATCAAGTTTGGGTGAACTTACATGAAGTAATCTACACATTTTATGCAAATGATAAAAAGTTACAGGAGCATTAGCTTCTTCTTTGCATTGATTTAATAATTTTAAGAGTTTTTCTTTTGTATTTAAATCTTTCTCAGCACTAGTTTCTATCATTGTTTCAATAAATTCTTTATTTTGTATTGGTCCGAGCCACATAGGTCCTGCAGTTATAAGTTTCTCTCCACACTCTGGACAATATTCGGGAATATTTCTTGCAAGGCCTCCACTAACTACTACTCTGTGTAAACATTTTTTACAATGTCCAATATATCCAATATTCTTCAAGGATTTATCTGTAGCCTTTGATCCTTTTTTAATTTTCATATATATTCTCATATAATGTTCAGTACTATGAGACATTTTTACTTCAATGTATTTTTGATATTTAGCTAATGTCAAAGCAACGAACCCAGTTAAGATTCTTATCCCATTTTCATGGTAATAGTCACTTCTATAAGGTTTTGCATTGTATTTTCTAATACATGGGCCTTTATATGTTCCAGAAAGACAAGAGGTATCTGTTGCAGTTACACATAAAAGAGAATCTCTTCTTAAATTATAACATGCAGAGTCCATAAATGGTGAAGGTGTTCCAAATGGATCTATATCAATCACATCAAATTTTCCAAGATTATTTCTAAGTTCAATATTTGCTTCTTTTTGGTCGATAATAACATCGACATTATTATGTTCTGCATTTATTCTTGTAAATTCATTTGCTAATGGATTAATATCATTAATATTTACTTCTCCACATCCATCTATTTCTTTCTTATAACGTATTCCTCGAATTCCACTACCTCCAAATAAATCACAGATATTGATATCATGATTCACTTCTTTTTGATAGGTTTGGAGTGCAAGAATAGACATGTCTCTATTAAATTCCATTTTAGGATTGTAAAATACAGGAGCATCTGCTGAAACTTTATCAAAGTCTGGGAATTTGATTTCTACATTTCCTTCTTTAATTATTTTTAAATCATAATCTTCTAATTTAAATTCCTCATCTTTATAAGTTTCATTATTCATTTTAATCTCCTACTTTTTATTTTAATTATTGTTTGTGTGATTTATTGTTAATCACTAATTTGCATATTGCTTATTTTAAATCTTAGTTATATTTTATTAATATATTAATAAATATTTTATGCAGTTATAATTTTAATTTTAATAATATTTAGATAATTATGGTAAAAGTAATATAGTTGATATTTAGATATTATTAATAAGTTATCATTAAAATTATTTTAAATTAATTTTTTATTATAAAATTACTTATCACTATATCTAGTAAATTTAAATTAAGGTGAAAGTATGGCAGATATTAAAGTTTCAATAGCTAGCCCAATTATTGAAGATGAAGAAATTAATGCAGTCATAGAAGTAATGAAATCTGGAATGATTGCACAAGGTCCTAAAGTAATTGAATTTGAAGAAAAATTTGCAGAGTTTGTAGGTGCTAAATATGGTATTGCTACTAATTCTGGGACTTCTGCATTACATGTAGCTCTTTTGGCTGCAGGTATTGGTGAGGGAGATGAAGTAATTACTACTCCATTTACTTTTGCAGCTACTGGTAATTCAATTTTATATACTGGTGCTAAACCTGTATTCGTTGATATAGACTCTGAAACTTTTACTCTTGACCCTTCAAAAATTGAAGAAGCAATTACTGATAAAACTAAAGCTATTATGCCTGTTCAATTATATGGTCAGGCTGCAGATATGGGACCTATAATGGAAATAGCTAAAAAACATGATTTAATTGTAATTGAAGATGCGGCTCAAGCTCATGGTGCATTATATAATGGTTCTAAAGTAGGTGCTCTTGGAGATATGGCTTGTTTTAGTTTTTATCCAACTAAAAACATGACTACCAGTGAAGGTGGAATGATTACTACTAATAATAAAGAATTTGCAGAAAATGCAAAAGTATACAGGGCTCATGGTTCTGCTCAAAAATATCATCATGATGTACTTGGTTATAATTTTAGAATGACTGATATTGGTGCAGCTATTGGTATTGAACAACTTAAAAAAATTGATTCATTCAATGAAAAAAGAATAAATAATGCTGCTTACTTGAATGAAGGTTTGGCTGATGTTGAAGGTGTTGAAACTCCTGTTGTTAAAGAGGGTTTTAAACATGTTTATCATCAATATACTATTAAAATTGCTGATGATAAAAGAGACCAATTCTCTGAGTATTTATTAGAAAATGGAATTGGAAATGGAATTTATTATCCTATTCCGTTATATAATCAAGTTTTATATACTAAAATGGGATATGATCAAGCTCTTCCTGTTACTGATGAAATTGTTAAAGAAGTATTATCTTTACCAGTTCATCCAGATTTATCTAAAGAAGATTTAGATTTAATAATTAAAGTTGTTAAAGAAGCAAGTGAAAAATTCTAATTTCTTTTGTTTCTATTTTTTCTTTATTTTTAAATTTATTTATTTCTACTTTCTATTTTTAATTTTATCATGTTTTTTTATTTAAAAAAAATATTTTTTTACTTATTTAACCATAATTTAATTATTTCATATTAGTTATTATTTAATTATATTTAATTGGTGTTACTATGGAAATCCAGAAAGATGAATTTAATGAGATGATTTTTTCAAGAATTAATAAACTTATTGATGATTATCAATTGATTAAAGAAGGGGATAAAATAGCTATTGCTCTTTCTGGAGGTAAAGATAGTGTTTTAACAATTCATGCTCTTAAGAATTATCAAATGCAGTCTAAATTTGATTTTGAACTTGTAGCTATTTCTGTTGATGAAGGAATAGATGGTTATCGTCAACATGGGATTGACTCTGCAATTAGTAATGCAGAATTATGTGATGTTCCTCTTATTATCAAATCTTTTTCTGAAGAGGAAGGATTTGACTTAGATGATATTTATTCCTATTTTAAAAGTGCATGTATTCCTTGTGGAGTATTTAGAAGAAACATATTAAATAAAACAGCTTATGAGTGGGGTGCTGATAAAATAGCTACTGGTCATAATTTAGATGATGAGATTCAATCTTTTTTAATGAGTTTTTCAAGAGGGGATACTGTTAAGTTCTCTAAATTTGGTCCAGAGTTAGATAAGATTCATGAAAAATTAGTTCCTAGGATCAAACCATTATGGAATACTCCAGAAAAAGATGTGGGTACTTGGGCTGTTTTAAATAATATTGATATTCATTTGGCAGAGTGCCCTTATTCTAACCTCTCACTCAGAGCAAAGATTAAAGACTTCTTAAACAAAACAGAGTCACAACATCCTGGAACTAAATCTAATGTTATGGAATCTTTTAAGAAAATTTTAGATGTTCCATCTACTAGAACTTTTTTAAATGAATGTGAAGAATGTGGTGAACCTACTTCTGGTAAAATATGTAAAACTTGTGAAATTAAATCTATTATTTCTGAAAATATGAATTAATCAGATATTAATAGTTAATTATTATTAATGTGTTTTTATTATTTTATTTTAAAAAAAGAGTTTATGAAGATAAGATTATCTTCATAATTGTTTTATTTTATTTCTATTTAAATTATTATATATTTTAGAATTTTTTCTGTTTTTATATTTATGTTGTAGTTAATTTCTAATTATCACAAATGCCATATAAATTATGAATAATGTGAATAATATTAATCCTTCTTTTTTATCAAACTTACTTTGGGTATTTGCAAATATATAACTTAATCCAGTTATTGCAAGTAAGAATATTAAATCAGTCATCATTGATGGATTTATTGGTATTGGTATAATTGCACTACTTATTCCTAAAATAAATAATATATTGAATAGACAAGATCCTATAATATTTCCAATTACAATTCCATGATCTCCTTTTCTAAGAGCAGTAAGTGAAGTTACAAGCTCAGGTAATGAAGTTCCAATTGCTACAATAGTAAGACCAATAAGTGCATCACTTAATCCAAATAATGATGCTAAGTAACTAGATGAATTTACTACAAACTCTGCACCTAAGATTATTCCAATTAATCCCACTACTAAGTAAATAGATGACTTAGGGATTTTCATTTTAGCTTCTTGAAGTTTATCTGCATCTGGATTATTCTTAGATTGTTTAATCATAAGATAAATGTATGTGATAATTATAATTAAGAAAAGAATTCCAATTACTCTACTTAATTGTCCAAATAAATGTGCAATAAGAACAAGTAAAATTGTTGAACCTAAAACAACTGGAAAGTCTCTTTTTAATAATTCTTTATCTACTGGTAATGTTCCAACAAGGGCACAAATTCCAATAATTGCTAAAAGATTAAAAACATTACTTCCAATTACATTTCCAAGAGAAATAGCATTACTTCCTCCAAATGATGCAGCAATTGACACTGCAGCTTCTGGAGAACTGGTACCAAATGCAACTATAGTTAATCCTACAATTAAAGTAGGTACTTTAAGGTTATATGCAATATTACTTGCACCATCAACAAACATGTCTGCCCCTTTTATAAGGAATATAAATCCGATAATTAATAATACAATTTGGATTAACAGTTCCATCTAGTTATCCTCCTTTTCTTCATCTAATTCTTCTTTTGTTTTGACTAATATTTCATCAATATGATTACCATCCATATCTATAATTTCAAAGGAAAAATTATCCCATTCAAAAATGTCTCCTATATCTGGAATTCTATTGGTATAACTTAAAATAAATCCTGCTATTGTGGTAAATCCATCTTCTATTTCTTCAGGCATTTCCTTTTCAATATTGAATAATTCTTTAAATTCTGAAATAGAGTATCTTCCATCTATTAACCATGATCCATCTTTTCTTTCTATTGCAGTTGGTGAATCTTCTTCATCAATTCCAGGTATGTCTCCTACAATACATTCTAATAAATCATTTAATGTTATTAACCCCACTACACTACCAAATTCATCAACAATTATTACCATGTGTACGTGTTTTTTATTTTCTTTAAATTCATGTAATAACTCGATTGATAAAAGGTTTTCAGGAACTACTAATGGGTTTTTAATATTTTCTAATACATTTTTCTTAAAATCTATTGTATTATCACAGTAAATATTACATAAAATATCTTTTGCTTGAACGACTCCTATAAAATCATCTAATTCTCCTTCACTAACTGGGAAAATTGACCTTTCACTTTCGATAATCTTTTCTTTATTTGTTTCATCATCATCTTCTAAATCAATCCAAACCATTTCATTCCTTGGAGTCATTATCATATCTACTTTCTGATCATCTAGACGGAATACTCTCTTGATAATCTCTTTTTCTTCCTCTTCAATAGTTCCATCTTCAATACCTTCTTCAATTAACTCTTCAACAGCTTCCTCTGTTACTAAATTATCTTCGTCAGGTTTTGAACCAATTATTTTTAAAGTTAAATCAGTAGATTTGTTAAGTAAATTTACAAGAGGTCTACAAATCTTAGCAAGTAAATTGATAATTCCCACAGTCTTTATAGCCATTTTTTCCGGAGTGTTAAGTCCAATTCTCTTAGGAACTAATTCTCCAATAAGGATTGTAAAGTATGTTGTAATTGCAATAACAATTATGAAACTAATTGATTGACTATATGGGAGATATGGGCTTAAAATAGCACCTAATGGTTTTGAGAATTCTGTTCCTCCAATAGCTCCAGTAATAATTCCTATAAGAGTAATTCCAATTTGTGCAGTGGATAAGAATTCATTAGGATCTTCAATCAACTCGATAACTTTAGATGCTTTTTTGTTTCCTTCATTACTCATTTTCTGTAATGTTATTTTTCTTGAAGAAACAATTGCAAATTCCGACATAGTTAATAATCCTGTAAACAGGATTAATATGGCTATTAATATAATCTCTAGTGTTATAATTATGTTATTCATTTTATTTACCCTATATATTTATTATTTAAAATTATTCTAACTCTCATTAATAGTATACTATGATAATATAAGTATTCTATTATTGATAATTTTATGTTCTCAATTAATATGATAATTATAATTTTTAATTGATTATTTAATCCAATATAATATAATTTGGTTAAGGATTAAATAAATTTATTTAATCTGTTCTGAAGTGTATCTTCTTTAAGTTCTTGTGCAGTTCTAAATATAGTTCCACCATATATCTCTTCTTGCATTTTCTGAACAGCTTCTGATGCATCTTGTGCAGTTTCAACTTTTTTGAGGATTCTTCTAGTTTTTACTTTTATAGTTTTTCCACATGTGCATTTTCTGCTTGCTACTCCTTTTTTTGCATAAAGTACTCTTCCACAGTCACATCTAAATATTACATACATATATTATCCTCCAAATATTTTGAAAAATAGAGGTATAAATACTCTTGAAGGTAAAATAACTAAAGTAGCTATACTAACTGCAATATTTGTCCCTATTACAACTAATAATATTCTAAATAGATTATTTTGCCATAAATCTTTTAAACTATGTATATTGTTCAAGTTATTAATATCTCTTTTTCTAATTTTTCTAAATTTTGCTTCAGCAAGTCCTGAAAACCATCCTGCTGCAAGTAATGGGTGAATAATTGTGAATGGTGCAGATAATCCTCCAATGATTGCAGATTTTACTTTTGATCCTGAACATAATGAGCCTAAAAATCCCATTGCTACACTAATTAAAATAAATTCTCCTATTCCATTAGTAATTTGTATTCCTTTCATATAAGCCAGAAAAAATATCGCTATGAATGTAATTGGAATCAATGCCAATATTATTTTCAACCAAGGAATATTTCCTTTTTTCTTTGTATCAAGTAATTCACTCATTGGAGGGATTGTTTCAGGATTATCTAAGTATTTACAAATTCCTTTTTTATGTCCTGCTCCAACAACTGCAATAACATGGTCTTCTGGGATATTCATAATGCTCTTTGCAAGATATGCATCTCTCTCATTAACTAAAGCATCATAAGAACCTGGAGAAATTTCTTTAAATTCTTTCATTAATTCTTCAATAGTATCTTCTTGTTTTAATGTTTCAATATCAATTTCTTCATCTTCTTTATTGATTAATCCACTAATACAGCCCCATAAGAATGATAGTTTTTCTTTTAATGTCATTTTATTTAGTACTCTTTGTAATGTGACATTAATATCCCTATCTATTAAAACAATTTTACATCCAATTTCTTCTGCAGATTCTATTGCACCTAACATTTCAGAACCTGGTGCAACATCTAAATCTGATCCTATTTTGTTTTGAAAATATGAAAGAATTGTAGTAGCTAAAAACACACCTACTTTATTCTCTTTAATAATATTACTGATGGATATGGTATCATCTACTTCGATACCTGCTCTTTCTTGCATTAATCTGTTGTATCTACCTCTATCTAACTCAATAGCCACGACTTCTGGTAAATCTTCTAATATTGCTTTTTTTACTTCATCAACACTATCTTGGGATACATGAGCAGTACCTATGATTTTTAAGCATTCTTTTTTCATTAAGCTACCTTCTTAATCTTAAGTTTTATATTGTTTTTTAATTTTATATATTAAATTACATGCTTTTTAGGTGTATAGTATAATTTTAAATCCTGTTTTTTAGAGTTTATATGGCATATGTATTATTAATATTTAGTTAATATTTTATCTTTGTATATAGCTACATTTTTACTAATATTTCTTTTCATGCAGTAATTTACATCCTCTTCATATCCTAAATATTTTAAGCGTTTTCCAGACCTACTTTCTTTTATCGCTTTTTTACATAAATTAATATCTTGACTTGCTAAAATTGCAGATTTTGCATATTCAGTAAGTCCTTCGGTATTCTTCCAATAATGGAGTTCTTTAGGTGAATTTTCTTCTTTATTTTTATCATGTTTTTTATTTAATTCTTCTTCAATCCAATATAATATTTCTCCCGCAGCTAAATAATCTTCAATGGCAAATTCTGAATTAACTCCTGCCATCACAACATCAATATGATTATTAGCAAGTTCAATAGCAGCTTTAGCTACTGATTGACTATTAATAAAACTTCCAATAAGAATAGTTGAAGTCATGGATTCCATAATTCTTGTTCCATTACTGGTTGTTAGTATTAATGTGTCTTTTTCGCTTTCATATGACTTAATTGCTGTTGGTGAATTTCCTATATCAAAGCCTTCTAGTTTAGATCCTTTTCTTTCACCTGCAAGAATGCATTCATATTTTTTAGCTAATTCTTTAGCTTCTTCTGGAGTAAAACATGGTATAATTTCTTTGAATTTATCTAATGCTATTGTAATGGTTGTACTTGCTCTTAATGCATCTACTACAATTGATACGTCATTAGTGCATGTTTCTTCTAAACTTAAACTTACTTTCACTAATTCACCTTCTAAAAAATATATTAGACAACTTGAATAAAATAAAATATTATATTATTATAATTATTGATAATTAGTATAATTTTTCTATTAAAATAT
>JAKSUF010000056.1 GCA_024409145.1 archaeon
ATAAACAAAAAAAACGCTTAAAATGCAGGCTTTTTTTATATTTAGTCAATTTATTTAAATTTTATTCAATATTTTTAAAATAGATTACTTTAAATATGATGATTATGAATAATATAGTACACCCATAAAAAATAAAAATCCAATATTGATTTATAAAATCAGTATTAATATTTAGGAGGTTAAGTTATGAATAAAAAGAATATTATAATAATTCTAGTTATTGCAATTATGGTTGTTATTGTTGGTGCTGTTGTGGCAAGTAACTTAAATAATACTAATAAAAATATAAGCAATGATTCTAATAATTCTGTTGTTAATAACAGTTCAGATGTTAAGTTAGATGATAATAATTCAAGTAACGTAATTTCTCAAAATACAACTAATACTAGTAGTAAAGAGCCAACTGTTGTCTCTAAAAAATGGGTTGAAAATGGTCAAGCAGGTAATCGTTATTTAGAGGTAACTTATTCTGATGGAAATTTCAGACAATACGATGAGTCTGGAAAATTAATTGGAAGTAGTTTCCCTGCAGATCAAAAAGAATTATTAAAAGGCCATGAAATGGACTTTAATTAAATAAAATTTAAATTTAGGAAGTTTTTACTTCTATATTTTTTTATTTTTTATTTTTTTATTTTTTTTAAAAATATATTTTAATTTTTAAAATCTTCTTTTTTTAAATCGTGTTTTTATTTTATTTTTTTTAAATTTTATCTTTATTTTAAATCTTCTTTTTTTTAAAATTATGTCTTTATTTTAGTTTAGTATATCTTTGAGAATTTGATAACTTATTAATAACTTTGAGAATTTGATAACTTATTAAATCTCGAATATAAATCTAATAAAATCAGAAGTAATTATTTTATTGGTTTGCTTAAATGATATCTACTTTATACTTTCTCAAAGGTAATTTATTTATAATATTAATTAAAAAATTATACATATAATATATTGTTATGTTTATTGATTATTTCTATTTAATTTATTTAATAATTTCAATATATTATTAATCTTTTATTATAAGTTGTATTTTTAGATATTTTTATAGTTGTTATTGATTTCTATGTTAGTTATTAACTTAAAAATATATCTTTGGTAAACTTATTCTGTTAATTATATTAATAGGAGGAAATTTTATTAAAGTTTATACAAAAATCTCTCTATTGATTTTAATATCTTTGATGTTAATTTCAATTGGTGGAGTTTCAGCTTATGATATAAACGAAGATTCATGTTTATCTTTAAATGAGAGTTCTAATATTGATGATATTGGTTATGATGACTTAAAAATCGGTTCAAATGAAGGTTTAGAGGATTCAATTAAAGTTTCTAGTGTTAAGAGTAATGATGTAATTGTTAATTCTGAAGTTTCTAGTGTTAAGAGTAATGAAATAATTGTTGATTCTGGTAATTTTGATGATTTATCTAATGCTATTAATAATGCAGGAGATAATACAAAAATTATTGTTTCCGGTAATTATAAGTTTAACTCAACTTTAAAAATTATGTCTTCTAATGTTACTCTTGTAGGTACTAAAGGTACTGTATTTGATATTAATGGTATTTATCATATGATGGTAGGTACTAATGGAGCTATTGAACCTCCATTAACTGGTATTAATATTAGTGGTATAACATTTATTAATGGTAAAACCTCTGATTATGGTGGAGCACTTATTATTGGTCAATCTGCTGAAGGAACTTATATAGGTAATTGTACTTTTGAGAATAATACTGCTGCTTGTGGTTCAGCAATCTATTTCAATGGTGCAGTGGATATGTATAATAGTTCTAAAGTATTTAGAACTGCTACTATAGAAAATTGTATTTTTAATAGTAATGTTCCTACAGATGTTGTTGGTGGATGTGTATTTGTTTATAAATATAATGTGACTGTAATTAACTGTTCTTTGTCTAATTCTGGTAGGGGATCTACTACCTATGGTTTTGGTGGAGGTATTGGTGTTCACTATGGTGGTTTAACTGTTAAAGATACTACTTTTGATTCTAATACTGCACAGAATGGTGCAGGAATTATGGTTCAAGGTGGTGATAGTTTAGATGTTATTAATTGTACTTTTGTTAATAACACTGCAGGTACCTATGGTGGAGCTATTTATGTTGTAACTGATACTGTTTTGAAGCTTCAATATAAGTGTAAAGTTAATGTATGTAATTCCACTTTTATTAACAATTCTGCAAATTATGCTGGAGTTATTTATGAAGGTGAAGTAATATCTCCTGAAGTAGATAACTCTTATACTTTATTTGAAAATTGTACTTTTGTGGGTAACAAAGCTATTGGTTATGGTGGAGTATTATTAATTAATCCATCTTCTACTTCTAATGTTAAAGATGAATTTAAAAATTGTACATTTATTAATAATAGTGCTGGAAAATCTGGTGGTGCTATTGCTTCATTAGCTAAATCTTTCGATGAGTTATTAGTAAATAATTGTACCTTTTTAAATAATACTGCAGAACAATATGCAGGAGCTATTTATTATCATACTACTGATGCTAACCTTACTATAAATAAATCTGTTTTTGTAGATAATACTGCAGATACAGATATGGGTCATGCAATATTTATGTGGACTGGTAGACTTAATATGGAAAACTCTATTTTGGAGCAAAATGGATTTGTTGATGATCGTTCTTATGTATCTATCTATTTATCTGATAGATATAATGCTAAAATTGTTTCTGTAGAGAATAATTTCTGGGGTAATTATACTGATGTTTACCCATTCACAGAAGATGAAGACTATGGTTCTTTAATTATGATTCAGAAACAAGGTGCAGATGGTACTTATCTTGATCCATATTATCCTAAACAATGGGTTGCTATGAATATTACTGGACCTATGAATGTTTCATTAGATACTCCATATAATTATGATGTAAAATGGTATTTAGCTACTGGTAACTCTGATGATGATGTTACTGTAAGTAATACTCCTATAGCAGATGGGACTTTACCTGATTATAATGGTGTTGTTAATAAAGATAATTCTGATTTAGTATGTCTTCCAAACGGTTCTTTAAATCATACTTTCACTGATTTAGATGATTTGTATATTGGAGTATATAGTCCATTTACTGGAAATTTATTAGCTGATATTAATCCTGTAATTAAAAAATATGCTACTGA
The DNA here is from genome assembly GCA_024409145.1 of archaeon. Taxonomy (GTDB): domain Archaea; phylum Methanobacteriota; class Methanobacteria; order Methanobacteriales; family Methanobacteriaceae; genus Methanobrevibacter. The sequence goes on from JAKSUF010000056.1 coordinate 3,155, forward strand.
TGTAAATGGAACAAATGTATCTGGTAAACCAGGATCTAATGTTGAAATTAATATTTCTGTTGTAGATTCTGAAGGAAATCCTGTTAAAGAAGGATTAGTAAATGTCATTTTGCCTGATGGTTCTAATAAGACTATTGAAGTTAATGATGGTAAAACTTCAGTGAATTGGACTATTCCTGAAGATTATTCTGTTGGGGATTATAAAGTAGATATTAATTTCTTAGATAATAATTTCTATATTAATTCTACTAATATGTCATTTGTTAAAGTTCTTCCATTAGATACTGTTACTGTTATTTCTAATGTTTCAGGTATTCCTAATGATATTGTTTCAATTGATGTAACTGTTAATGATGAATTAGGTCGTCCAATTTCTGAATGTGATGTAATCTTATCTTTACCTGATGGAACTAATAAGACTGTATCTATCGTTGATGGTAAAGGTAGTGTTAATTGGACTATTCCTAAGGACTTTGATGATGGTAATTATGATGTAACTGGAAGTTATGCAGGTAATAATGATTTTAATCCTTCTGAAGGAGTAGGTGGTGTTGTTGTTACTTCTCCATTTATTAATTTAGATTTAATTAAAGGGGATTATAATCTTACTGTTGGAGAGACTGCAGAATTAAGTTATAAATTATATAATTCTGGTACTGCAGATGGATTTAATATTAAATCTACATTTGTTATTCCTAAAGGTTTAGATTTAGTTTCTGTTTCTGTTGAAGAGGGCACATATAATTGGGATCCTTCAACTAGAACTTTAACTTGGTTTGTAGATGAATTGGATGTTGACAAGGAATATGTAATTAAATTCAATCTTAAAGCATTAGATGAAGGAACTTATATTATTGTGAGTGATATTGTTTCTGATTATCGCTATGATTGTAATGGTTCTGCTAATATCAATGTTGAAGATTCTCCTAATCCAAATCCTGATCCAAATCCTGATCCAAATCCTAATCCAGGTCCTAATCATGATTCAAATCCTGTTAGTCCTATTGAGTCTGGTAATTCAGGTGAACATGAAATTAATAATATGAATACTGGGAATATTTCTATGGAAAATACTGGTGTTCCTGTTGTTGTATTGTTACTTTGTTTATTAACTTTATTCGGTTTAAGAAGAAAAAATTAATTTAAGTATTTTTGAGATTTACTTTTATGTAAATCTTCTTTTTTTATTTTTTAAATTTAATTTTAGTATTTTTAATGTTTTGTTTTTTTGTAAATCTTCTTTTTTTATTTTTTAAAATAATAATGTGGGAATTTAAATTCCTTGTTTTTCTATATAATTGCTTATTTTTCAACATATTACATTTAACTAATTTTAAAAAGGATTTTCCTAATTAATATTCAATATTCAATATCCAATATTTAATATTCAAGAAATAATAAAAAGAATAAAAAATATAATTGTTGGAAGTCATCTTAATCACATTATTTTTTTAATATATAGTTAACTATTTATTAAAAAAACTATTTTTAAAGCTATGTTGCTCTTATTGAACTTTAATTATTCGTTATTTTATTAATAAATAATAAATACTACAAATAACATAAATTAAACCACTTACAGTTGATTTAAATATGTGTAAAATTTAGATTAAAATTAGAATACATATTGGATTATTAAAACTTTAGAATATGATTATAAGATAAAATCTTAAAAATTTAGAAATTTTTAATTTCCATTAAAAGTTTTTAAAATAAATATTGGATTTTATTTTAATAAAATATTTCTAAAATATTGTTATTTCTTAAAATAATCTCAATCGTGCTTTTAATTTTGAGTAATACTTATATGGTGCCTTTAATAGATTAGAATTAAAATAATTTATGGAGGTATTAAATATTACTCATCATATATTGGACTTATTATTAAAAAAGTATGGAGAAAAGTTTATTAATATTTTACTTAATGAAATCAACTGTAAAGAAGAAATTACTAAAACATTACCTACAGAATTAATCGAAGACTGTCAAAATTTAAGAGCAGATTTTGTAGGACTAACTAAATCAAACAAAATACTAAATATAGAATTTCAAAGTACAAAAATCACACCAAAAGACAGAGCAAGATTCACAAAATACGACGTTTTGCTCATTGAAAAATACCACAAAGAAGTAATAACCATAATAATATCAACACACGAAACAAAAAACAAAGAAATACTATTTAAACTACACAAAGGCTCAAACCACATGTATCTGGTAGTCTTAAAAAACATCAACGGAGACAAAATATACGAAAACATAATAAAAAAACACAAAAACAATACAAAACTAAATAAAAAAGACATCGCAGATCTTTCACTATTGCCCTTATTTTACTCAAAAAATAAGAAAGAAACAGTAATATACAATATTACCAAAATACTACCTAACCTAGACATAGATAAAGATGATTTAACATACCTAAAATTTAATTTAAATTTATACATTGAAAAATTCGTAAAAGATAGAAAAATACTAAAAAAGATTCATGGAGAATTAAATATGATGGAACACTTAGAAGATATGATTATAGATATAGAAAAAAGATTACTTGCAGAAAGTGAAGAAAATGGAATAGAAAAAGGAATAAAAATAGGAAAAGAAGATGGAATAAAAATAGGAGAAGAAAAATTAATGATAAAATTTGTAGAATCTATGATAAAAAACAACTATTCCAAAAAAGAAATACTAAAAATCAGCAAAATAAACGAAACACAATTCAACCAAATACAAAAAAATTTAAATAATTAACATGAAAAGAAATTTCCACAATGACTAGTGATTTAGATACATGTAAAAATAGATTAAAATTAGAAACACAGAATGAATTATTAAAATATAACACCTGCATAAAATCTTAAAAATTTAGAAATATTTAACTTCCGTTAAAAGTTTTTAAAATAATTATTAGTTTTTATTTTAATAAAATATTTCTAAAATATTGTTATTTCTTAAAATAATCCCAATTGTGCTTTTAATTTTGAGTAATACTTATATGGTGACTCTAATAGATTAGAATTAAAATAATCAATGGAGGTATTAAATATTACTCATCATATATTAGATTTATTGTTAAAAAAGTATGGAGAAAAGTTCATTAATATTTTACTTAATGAAATCAACTGTAAAGAAAAAATTACAAAAACATTACCTACAGAATTAATCGAAGACTGTCAAAATCTAAGAGCAGATTTCGTAGGACTAACCAAATCAAACAAAATATTAAATATAGAATTTCAAAGCACAAAAATCACACCAAAAGACAAAGCAAGATTCACAAAATATGACGTTTTGCTCATTGAAAAATACCACAAAGAAGTAATAACCATAATAATATCAACACACGAAACAAAAAACAAAGAAATACTATTTAAACTACACAAAGGCTCAAACCACATGTATCTGGTAGTCTTAAAAAACATCAACGGAGACAAAATATACGAAAACATAATAAAAAAACACAAAAACAATACAAAACTAAATAAAAAAGACATCGCAGATCTTTCACTATTGCCCTTATTTTACTCAAAAAACAAGAAAGAAACAGTAATATACAACATTACCAAAATATTACCTAATCTAAACCTAGATAAAGATGATTTAACTTATCTAAAATTTAATTTAAATTTATATATTGAAAAATTTGTTAAAGATAGAAAAATACTAAAAAAAATTAATGGAGAATTAAACATGATGGAACACTTAGAAGACATGATCATAGACATAGAAAAAAGATTACTTGCAGAAAGTGAAGAAAATGGAATAGAAAAAGGAATAAAAATAGGAAAAGAAGATGGAATAAAAATAGGAGAAGAAAAATTAATGATAAAATTTGTAGAATCTATGATAAAAGACAATTATTCCAAAAAAGAAATACTAAAAATCACCAAAATAAACGAAAACCAATATAACAAAATACAAAAAAATTTAAGTAAATAAAACATGAAAAAAGAATATTAAATAAAGAGACTATTTAATAATTAATTTTAATTTTTTAATTTACAATTATTCTACATTATTAGCCTCTTTTACATTTTAATTTCCATCCATGTATTCTAAATTAGAATTTATGTATTAAAATAGAAGAAATAAAAGAAGATTAAAAGTTAAATTAAAAATTAAATAAAATAAATAACTTTTAAATCTTTATATATTTTATATAGACATAGGATGAGAGTCTATTGACATATCATCTAACGGACAGTTCATCTCTTTAACAATATTTCCATTTGAGTCAATTTCTTTTAATGCAATATTATTTGTAGAGAATAAAGATAAAAAATCAAAAGGTAATTCTTGGAAATGGAACATTTCAGAATCTGATGAGTATGACTCATGAGAAACTAATTTAAAACCATCACATTTAGCTACTTCCCAATGACAACAAGCAGATAAATCACAAGGAACCTGTGCATATACATCAGAACCAGAAACAGTGAATTCAACATTCTTATCATGAACATTATTTGCACTTACTGCACCAATACAAAGACATGCAACAAGCAATACAAATAAACAAGAAATAATTTTTTTATTAAATATAAACATCATATCACTTACACATATAAAATTTATTATAGAAAAAACTAATTTAATTAAAAAAAATATTTAATTAATTTTCTTCAACTATACTAATATTAGAAGTACTTATATTTAAATATTCTTATTATTTAGTCTTTAATTGCTTAAACAAGAATATTTATAGATTTAATTGTCTAAACAACAAATATTAATAGATTAATTGCTTAAACAAGAAGATAAATCAATTAATTATATAAACAATTATTTCAATTAGTTTTTAATTAAATATTAATTTTAAATACAAATACAGATAGAAAAATAAAAAAATTGAATATTAATTTTAAATACATTACAGATAGAAAAATAAAAAACAAGAAAAGTAGTATTCTTAAAATAGAATACTAATAACCTATAATATAAAGCATATTAATATTGAGGATTTACATTTTATAGTGTATTTATGATATATTTAATACTTGAATATTAAGCGAGTAATATTAAGTAATTTAACTTTAATTATTGTTTTATAAACTAAAAAAACTCCAAATAATGTTTACTTTTTGAATTTTATACAATGGAGATTATAAATTAGAAAATTTCTTTAAAAAACGATGAAATATACAAATCCTCATAATATTAAATATGCTTTAAATATTGATCTATAATAAAATAAATCAATATTTAAAGAATATTAAATAGCATTAAATTCTTTTATTAATAGAATAATTTAATAGACCATTTATTAAATTAGAGAAACTTCCATCACAAATAGAATAAAATAATTTAATAGACCATTTAAATTATAAAATTAATAAAATAATTTAGTAATTATTTATCCAAATTCATAATTTTAAGAATAATCACTAATAATAA
>JAKSUF010000057.1 GCA_024409145.1 archaeon
ACAACCAAGAAAAAACAACAAACACACAAACACCAAAAAAAACCTAAAAACAACAACCAAGAAAAAACAACTAATAATTAATTACATAAATTATTTTTATTATAATAAAGAAATAATATAATTATGGCAAAAGTAAGTATTTTAGGTTCAACTGGAACAATTGGTAAAAATGTTGCATTTACCTTAGCAAGAATGGATACTGTAAGTGAAATTGTACTCCTTTCAAGAAAAAATAGTATTAAAAAAGCTGAAGGTGAAGTAATTGATATGTATGATGCATTAGCTGCAGAAAACATCAGATGCAACTTAATACCTTCAAATAATTATGAAGATATGAAAGATTCAGACATTGTATTAATTAGTGCAGGAATCCCAAGAAAAGAAGGAATGGACAGATTAGATTTAGCAAAACCAAATGCAGAAATCGTCCATAACTATGGAAAACAAATCGCAAAATATGCACCAAATTCAATTATAATTATTGCAACAAACCCAGTAGATGTTATGACAACCATAGCACTAGAAGCATCAGGATTTAATAAAAATAAAGTTATAGGTATTGGAAATCATTTAGACTCTTTAAGATTAAAAATGATTTTAGCAAAACATTTCAATATAAATAGTAGTGAAATCCATACAAGAGTAATCGGAGAACATGGAAATCATATGGTTCCTCTTTTAAGTTCAACAACTATTGGAGGGATTCCTCTAAAATACTTTATTAAAGCAACTTCATTAGATATTCCAAAACTAATTAACCAACTTAAACACACTGGAAAGACAATTATTTCAAGAAAAGGTGCAACAGAATATGGTCCTTCTTATGCAATTGCAGATTTAATTTCAACAATCATAACAGACAGTAATAAAATATTAACTGTAAGTACATATTTAGATAATGAAATTGAAAATGTAAATAATGTATCTTTAGGAGTGCCTGCAATTTTAGGCAAAAATGGAATTCGTTCCATCATCCCTATTCAAATGCACGAACTAGAAAGGGAAAAATTTTATGAAGCTGCAACTACAATAAAAGAAGTTACAAATGAGATTAAAAAAGAATTAAATATCTAAACATTATTAACTAATAAAAACTTAATTTAAATATCAAAATAATGAACATAATAAAGAGAATATAATTTAAAAGAATTATGTAACTTAAAAGAATTATGTATAAACATGACATATTTAATAAAAAATTATATATAAACCAGATATAGTGATAAAATACATCAATAAACACAAAATATAGGATTAATAAGGAAATGATAAAATGAGAATAGCTATTGTTTCAGGACATAGTGAAGGTCCAAGTAAATTAAATGCATTTGATAATGCATTATATGAAGCAGGAATTGGAGATGTGAATCTGATTAAAGTTTCAAGCATGTTAGAATCAAAAACACAAATCGAAGAATTACCCAAATTAAAAGCAGGAGCTATGGTAAATTGCGTATTATCAGAAGTTACTTCAGATACTCCGGGAGAAGAACTTGTAGCATGTGTTGCAGTAGCTATTGGTGATGAATTAGGTTGTGTTGTAGAAAATAGTGGAACTAATAAAGATTTTGAAGTAATTAAAAAAGAAGCTTTAGATATGGTCAACTATATGATGGAAAAAAGAAATGTTAAGATTAATGAATTAATAATTGAAGAATCTCACCATACCGTCAAAGACATAGGGTCCGCAATAGCATCTGTAGTTTATTTAAAAGATGATATTATTGAATAAAAAAATAATATAAACAATATTTGAAGGAGGAGAACCATGAAAGATTGTGATATTAAAACATGCCAAGAAATTGCAAAAACTATATTTAAAAATGTAGAAAAACTTCTTAAAGGACAAGTTGGAAATCCAAAAGCAGGACAATTTGTTAAAATTGGAGCAGATGGTACTCCTACATCTTATATTGACATTATTGCAGAAGATGAAGTTATTAAAATTCTTGAAAATGCTGATTTTAACTCTTATTTAATTAGTGAAGAGATTGGAGAATTAAAATTAGGATTTGGAAAACAAGAACCAATTAGTCTTAGAGAAGAATTATACAAAGAATTAGATGAAGATAAAAAAGCAAAATTCATATTTCTAATTGATCCAGTTGATGGAACTAGCAATGCAATAAAAAATATCCCCTCTTATGGAATGTCAATTGCAGTAGCTAAAGTACCTTATGGAAGAGAAGCTACTCTTAATGATGTAACATTAGGTTTTGTTAAAGACTATGCTAATGGAAATTATTATGAAGCAATAAAAGGCAAAGGTGCAACACTTAATGGAAAGAAATTAAAACCAAGTAAAGAAACTGAAATTGACAAAATAACACTTGGAGGATTTACTAAAAGTAAAACAGATGCCGTATCTAAATTAGTGGATACTGCAAGAAGAATGAGGGTTCTTGGGTCTGTAGTACTTGAACTTGCATATGTTGCAGACGGAAAATATGATAGTTTTTTAGATTTAAGAGGTAGTAGAATAATAGATATTGCTGCTTCTAAACTTATTGTAGAAGAATGTGGAGCTATTGTAACAAATAGATACGGGGAAAAGCTAGATAATAAGTTAAGTATTTATGAAAAGACAGTTGTTGTTGCAGCAGGAAATAACACATTACATAAAAAAATTATCAAAATAATAAATAATGATGATTTAGACCCAGTTAAAAGTATAGGAGTTGTAAGTAGAGTAGATGAATATAAATCAATATTATTTTCACTTAAAATAATAGAAACTCTTTTAGAAAAAAATATTGAAGTAGTAATTGAAGAATCTCTTTCAAAAGCATTAAATAAACTTAAATATGATAAAAATTTAGATAAAATCATTAAAGAAACAATCGAATCTACTCCAGAAATAGCTGAACATATAGAAAACTTAAATTGGGATATTGATTTTAAAAAATATGAGTTATGTTTAAATGAATTTAACACAAGCTTAGTAGTCATTCTTGGAGGAGATGGAACTTTACTTAGAACTCAAAATCAAATGAAAAAACAAATCCCTATCTTTGGAATTAATATGGGAACTGTTGGATTTTTAACAGAAATTGAAGTAGCCAATACATTTAAAGCATTAGATGAAATTATAAAAGGAAATTGTTATAAGGAAAATAGAACACAAATTATGGTTTCACATGAAAACCAAACATCACGTGCTCTAAATGAAGTTGTAATAATGACTGCAAGACCTGCAAAAATGTTACATTATGAAATTTCAGTAGATGGAGAAGTTATTGAAGAGCTTAGAGCAGATGGAGTTATTATATCTACACCTAGTGGTTCAACAGCATATTCTATGTCTGCAGGAGGGCCTATTCTAGATCCACAAGTACCTGGGTTTATTATAATACCAATATGTCCATATAAATTAGGAGTAAGACCATTCATAGTTTCTAATGAAAGTGAAATTAAAATTAAACTTTTAAAACGTGGAAAAAAAGCAATTTATGTAATGGATGGACAAATCCAAAAAGAAGTAAATTATATGGAAGAATTGATATTTAAAAAATCAGAAAAAGAAGTAGAATTCATCAGATTAAATAATAAATACTTCTATAAAAAGGTTAAAGATAAATTAACCGAAGGTGGAATTAATATCATTAATAGAGTTTTATAATAATTAACCTACAACTAAACTAACTAAACTAACTAAACTAACTAAAAACTAAAATTAAATATAATTTTTAGAATATTCTTATATTAATAATTTAACTTGAATACTAAATTAATTATATAAATAAATTAATCAAATGTGAAAATATGAATGCATTTATTATTGATTTAACACATGGCGGAGTAAAGATATCTATAGAATTGGCTAAACTAAATAAATATAAAACAATCTATAGTTATGATTTATATAATACTTTAAAAGAAGAAGATAAAAATCTCTTAGAAGTATATAATATTAAACTAATAAAAAATTTAGATGAATTAAAATCTAAAATACAAGAATCAGAAGATTATAAAAAATCAACTAATTCAAAAAACATAATTATTAATCCAATTCACTCCCCTTTAAATTTAAATGAACTATTAAATGAAAATAAAGAATCATTTGAAATATTAACACACCATGAAGGTGTAAAATTAATTTTAGAAAATTGGAAACTAGAATGTAAGAAACAAGATGTTAAATGTATTGAATTAACAGGAGTTAAGGGAAAAACAAGCACTACATATATTCTGAAAGAAATTTTCCAAGCTGCTGAAAAAAATATGCTTTTACTATCAAGTTTGGGATCTCATTTAATTAAAGAATTAGGTACTACAAAAAAGTTTAGAGATTTAATATTAGAAAAAAATATTAGTATAACTCCTGCAAGCATATTAAAAACTGTAGAACTAGCTAAAAAAGTTGGAAATCCAAAATGTAGTTATCAGAAATCCAATTGTAAAACAATTAATGAATTAGAAATTGAAGATTTAGAACTACAAAAACACACAAATAATCCATATGCTAATTTAAATTATAAAATAGCATTATTTGAAAGTTCACTTGGAGTTACAGGTCTTGGAGATATAGCTATTCTAACAAACATCGTTGAAAATTATACAATAGCAAAAGGAAGAAGTAATGCTCAAGAAGCTAAAAAACAAATATTTAATTGTCCATTAATTGTAGCTGAAGAAGAAACTTTAGATAAATTTTATAAAAAAGAAAGAGAAATTTATAGTGATAAAATTAATACTTTTTCAATAAATATAGAAAATGAATTAAAAGATATAGATAAAACTTTTAATAACAACCCTAACCTAATTGTAAAAAGTATTGACTACCAAATGGATAAAACTAAAATTAATATCCAATATAGAAATCTAAGAACAATAACTAATAAATTAATTAATGGGGATTTAGAAGTAATCAGTTTTGCTCTTGGAGAACATCATATTAAAAACATTATAACTGCAATAACTGCAGCATTAAGTTTAAATATTGATAAAAATACAATTAAAGAAGGATTATTAAACTTTAAAGGAATCCCAGGTAGAACTTCCATACGATTAAAAGAGAATTCCAGAATTATAGAAGAAATAAATCCTGGAATTAATACTAAAGCCATAGAAAGTTCTATTAAAATGTTAGAAAATATTAATGATTATTATATAATTATTGGAGGAAAATACGGAGTAACTTGTGAAGAGATTGATGAAGATAAATTATCTAAATTTTTAGAAGATTATTTAGATAACCATAAAGAAGTTAATCTAATTTTAACTGACGAACTTGGAAAAAGTCTTAAAAATAAATTAAATAAAAATATTAAATTTATAGAGAATTATGAAGATGCACAAAAGATAGCAATATCTGAAAATAAAGATATTTTATTTATTTATAGATCAAATTACTATCAAATCTCAAAGAGATAGAAATATAATTAAATATCAATAATGATTAACTAAAAAAATAAATAAAAAAAAAATAAAATTAAAAACTAATCAACTAATAAATAAAAAATAAATAAAAAAAATAAAATTAACTAAACGATTAAATTATCAATAACAAATAAAAGGAGAAATAACATGATTGTTGGAACCAGAGGAAGTAAACTTGCACTTACACAAACAAATTACATTAGACAATGTTTATTTAATATTACAAAAGAAGAAGTAGATTTAAATATTATAAAAACTAAAGGAGACAAAATTACAAGTTCACAACTTTATAATATGGATTCTAAGGGATTATTTACTAAAGAATTAGATAAAGCCGTATTAGAAGAAGACGTGGATTTTGCAGTACATAGTTTAAAAGATGTTCCAACAGAATTAGATGAAGATTTAGAAATTGTTGCAGTTCCTATAAGAGAAAGTCCTAATGAAGTTCTTATTTCAAATTACAATTGGGAAGACTTAAATAAAGGACGTACACTTGGTACTAGTAGTTTAAGAAGAGAAGCAATATGTAATTATCATAAAAAAGAATTTGAGCTTAAACCAATTAGAGGAAATATTGAAACCAGAATAGAAAAAGTTGAAAACGGAGAACTTGATGCAACAATTATGGCTGAAGCAGGTTTAAATAGATTAGGATTACAAAAACATATTAAATTCAGGTTCCCTATTGAATATTTTATTCCTGCTGCAGGACAAGGTGCATTAGCAGTAATTACAAGAAAAGATTCTAAAGAAAAAGAAACTATTCAAAAATTAAACCATTATTTCTCATATCAAGAAGTTTTATCTGAAAAAATAATTCTTGAAGAAATAGGAGTAGGTTGTCAATGGCCAATAGGTGCAATTGCACAAATTAAAGATGATCAATTAGAACTTAATTCAATTCTTCTTAGTAAAGATGGAGAAATATTATTTAAAGCTAAAGAAAAAGGAAGCATAAGAGATGCTGAAGCGATGGGAAGAAAAATTGGAAAAGAAATGATAAATTATATTTAAACATAGATTAAAACGAAATGATTTAATTATTAAAAATAGAAGAATATTGGAATCTAAAATTATCAAACAATCCAATAATTAAAATAGAAAAATAAAAAAATACAAAAAATAATTAAATAATTTTACATTGTTTAAAAATAATAAAAATAATAAAAAATAAGAATAAAAAACTTAAAAAATATTTAAAAAAATAATTATTTTAAATTCCTTATTAAAAAGCTAAATCAGCAAAATAAGCTTTAAATAAAAAGATATGATAAAATATAACAATATTTATAAAGTATAAATAATATAAATTATAACGGTTATCGGAGGAATATATGTGAATACTATAAATGTAGGAGTTATCGGTGTTGGAGCTATGGGATACAACCATGCTCGTGTTTACTCAAAATTAGAAAATGCTAATCTTGTTGCAGTAGCAGATGTTGTAGAAGAAACTGTTAAAAAAGTTGCTAAAAAATATAACACCAAAGCTTACTGTGAAATTGAAGACTTATTAAAAGATCCTGAAATTGAAGTAGTTAGTGTATGTGTACCTACTACATTCCATCATGATGTAGTAATGCAAGCTATTGAATATGGAAAACATGTTTTAGTAGAAAAACCTATTGCATTTACTGAAGAAGAAGCAGTAGAAATGATTAATGCAGCTAAAGAAAAAGGAGTAAAACTTGCAACAGGACATGTTGAAAGATTTAATCCAGCAGTGCAAAAAGCTAAAGAACTTATTGATAATGAAGTTATTGGTGATTTAGTAGCTATTTCTGCTAAAAGAGTAGGACCATTCCCACCAAGAATTAAAGATGTTGGTGTAGCTATTGACCTAGCAATTCATGATTTAGATGTAATGAACTTCTTAATAGAAGGAAAAGTAGAACAAGTTTATGCTTCAATGAGTAGCATACTAGACAAATGTGAATTTGAAGATCATGCTGAAATTATGGTAAACTTTGAAGAAAATATTACAGGAATTCTTGAAGTAAATTGGTTAACTCCTTACAAACGTAGACAAATCGAAATTACAGGAACTGCAGGAATTATCTCTGTAGATTATATAACTCAAAGTATTGAACTCTATGGTAAATTCGCACAAGATATTAATATTACACCGGAAGAACCATTAATCAAAGAATTAAGTTCCTTCTTAGAAAAAGTTAAAAATGATGAAGAACCAGAAATAACTGGAGAAGATGGTCTCAAAGCACTTAAAATGGTGCTTGCAGCTAACGAATCTTCTAAAAAACATATCCCAGTTAGTTTATAGAATATTTATAAAATCCGATTAATCGAATTATACTCATAATTCACAAAGGTGAAATAATGAACCAAAAACTTATTAACAAAGCACAAGAGCTTAGAGCTCATGGTTTCACTACTGGTGAAATTGCAGATGAACTTAATGTTTCATTAGATACTGCAAGATGGTTAATTTTACAAAAAACTGAAGAAGTTGTTAAAGAAGAAGCTCCAGTTGATTTCTATATTAACTGGAAAAGTTTAAGTGAAAGTTCTTCAAGATTAAGATATGCATCTATGGCTTTAAGTGATATGGCAATAGCTCATGGAGAAATTGACACAGTAGTTGGAATTGCAACTAGTGGAGTACCTTTTGCAACTATGATGGCAGATTTCTTAGAAGATATGGGAGATGTTCCAACTTCCCTTGCTATTTTCCACCCAAGTAAACATAGAGAAGAACTTGGAGAATGTGAAGGAGCTATAAGTACTAATTTTGGAACTGTTAAAGACAAAAAAGTAGTTATTGTTGATGATGTTATCACAAGTGGAGCTACTATGAAAAATGTAATTAATACTGTAAAAGATCTTGGTGGAGAACCAGTAGCTATTACTGTATTAATTGACAAATCTGGACTCTCAGAAATTGATGGTGTTCCAGTAGAGTCTTTAATTAAAGTAAGTAGATTAAATTAATCTATTTATTTCTTTTTTTTATATTTTATTTTTATTTTCATAGCAATTATTAAATTTCATTCTCTTTTTAAGTAATTTCATATTTACAAATTCTATTTTCAAATA
>JAKSUF010000058.1 GCA_024409145.1 archaeon
TCCTTACTAATTAATATGATATATATTTAATATTTACTATTTAATATTTAATTTTTAGATTTTAATTATTTTTTAATAGTGGTTAATTATTCAATAACCCAATTTACTAAATCTTTAACTTCATTTTGTTGGTCTTCTTTTGCATCAAATCCTGCAGGATCATTATTGTCTCCACATAAAATAGTTTTATGGGAACCAAATCCTAAAACACCAAATGCAAATCCACTTTGTTCTCCGATAGGACTATAATCTTCTTCTCCTGCACCAAAGCTTAAGATAATTCCTAATTTTTTATTTGGGTTTGGTGCATTGAGTCCTTTTGCTGGATTAAATTTAGAATAGAATCTGTCGATTAATGATGCTACCATTCCAGGTAATCTTCCAAAGTAAACTGGAGAAATGAAAAATGCCCCATCACATTCTTCTAATTTGTTTATAATGTCATATGCATCATCTTGAATAACACATTCATCTTTTACTTTACATGCATTATCTGCTTGACAGAATGCAATTTCTTTATTCTTTATATCAAATATTTCTACATCTTCATCAATTGATTCTTTTATGAATTCTGCAATTTTGTCAGAATTTCCATTTCTTGGGCTTCCACTAATTACAATATATTTTGCCATTTTATCACCTTATTCTATTAAAATGAATTATTCTTTGAATATTATATTTATTTAATATAAACATTTACTAACATTAGATATTATTAATTTAATAATGTTAGTTTAGTTATCTTTAAGGTAGTAATATTCTCCTTGTTCTTTCTGTTCTCTATCTAAATAACTATCAAGTTTGTTTACACGAGGACGTTTAGTTTCTTTATCTCTTCTAAATGTAATTCCTAAATCTCCTAAGAAGTGATTCATGGAGTTTCTAAGGTCTGTTGGTTTGTATGCTTTACCATTTAATCCAGGTTCTCCACTAAATACCATAGCCCTATCAGAAATATAATCAATAAATACAATATCGTGATCTACAATAAGAGCTGCTGCATTTCTACTTTCAACAATTTTTCTAATAGCTCTTGCAGCTATTAAACGTTGTTCTACATCTAAAAATGCAGTAGGTTCATCGAAAAGATATATATCTGCATCTTGTGATAAAGTACAAGCTACCGCAAGACGTTGAAGTTCCCCACCACTTAAATTTTTAACTTTTTTATCTAATAAAGCATCTAATTCGAATGGTTTACCAATTTCACTTTTAAAAATATTTGTTCCATATGTTGGAGCATTTTCAAATAAATATTCTTGTGCAGTTCCACTATAATCGCTAACAATATATTGTGGTTTGTATGCAATATTTACTTTTTCTAATATTTCTCCTTCAGTTGGTTTTTCTTCTCCTGCTAATATTTTTGCAAAAGTAGTTTTACCAATACCATTTGAACCGAATGCAGTTACAATTTCATCGTGATAAATTTTTCCAGCTTCAGCTTCTAAACTAAATCCTTTAAATTCTTTTTTCATGTCACTATATTCGCTTAATACTTCACCATCATCTTCAGGGGTTGGTGGACGAATACTAAATTCAATAGCTTGTTTTCTTATTCGAATATTTTCTTCTTGTAAGAAACCATTGATATATGCATTAATTCCAACTCTTACTCCTTTATTTCCACTTACAACACCATATCCTCCAGGTTGTCCATATAATATGTGGATGTTGTCAGATAATGCATCTAATGTAGCTAAATCGTGTTCAATAACAAGGACAGATTTTCCATCATCTGCAAGAGATCTGATTACTTTCACTGCATTAAGTCTTTGACGTACATCTAACCAAGAAGTAGGTTCGTCAAAGTAATAAAATTCTCCTTCACGAAGAACTGTTGCTGCAATAGCTACTCTTTGGAGTTCCCCTCCACTTAAATTTTCCATATCTCTTTCTAAGACATTTTTAAGATCTAAGTCATCAATTATTTCGTCTAATTTTCCTCTTTCATCAACACTAGTTAATAATGTTTTTACATTACCTTTTACTACTTTTGAAAGTTGATCAACCATTTGTGGCTTATGGACTACTTTTATTTCTCCTGCAGCTAATGATTTAAAGTAATTTTGTAATGCAGAACCTTTATAGTGGTCAATAACTTTCTCCCAACTTGATTCTCCTTCATAATCTCCAAAGTTAGGAATAAGTTGTCCAGATAATATGTTCATGATTGTGGATTTACCAATACCATTTTGTCCAAGTAATCCAAGTACACTTCCTTCTTTAAGAACAGGTAATCCAAATAATTCAAAACTATTTTGACCATATCTGTGAGTTGGTTCTTCAAGAGCTTCAGGTAAATTAATAACATTAATTGCTCCAAATGGACATCTATTAGTACAAATACCACATCCAGAACATAATTCTTCTGAAATTAAAGGTTTTTTACTTTTTTCATCGATAACAATTGTATCTTCTTCCATACGTACTCCAGGACAGTAATGCATACATACATAGTTACATTTTTTAGGTTGACATCTGTCCTTATCTAAAATAGAAATTCTACTCATTTTATCTCCTTAATTCTTTTAGATAATAAAATAATTTTAATAAATTTTATATTTTATAAGCATATAAATTATAATAATTATATTTTTAGTTATTTTAGTTATTTTAGTTATTTTAGTTAGTTTAGTTAGTTTAGTTATTTTAGTTAGTTTAGTTAAATTTCTTAAGTTAACGTAACTTAATTTATTATGGTGAAATTATGAAATTTTTTGCAATTAATGGTAGTCCAAGAAAAGATGCAAATACTGCTCAAGTTTTAAATAAAGCTCTTGAAGGTGTCAAATCAGTAATTTCTGATTGTGAAGTTGAAGTAATTAATTTGTATGAATTAAATTTTACAGGATGTAAAAGTTGTTTTGCTTGTAAAAAAATTGGTGGGGCTCATTATGGTATGTGTCCATTAAATGATGAGTTAAATCCTAAATTGAAGGAATTAGTTCAATGTGATGGAATAATCCTTGGAAGTCCAATTTATTTCGGTGATTTAACTGGAGAAATGAGATCTTTTCTTGAACGTTTGATGTTTCCTCATCTTGTTTATGATACAGATTCTACTGTTATTTCACCTAAAAAAATGCCTATTGGTTTGTTTTTAACTATGAATGTTACTGAAGAAATTGCTGATGATAAAAATTTTGATTATAAATATATTTTCTCAAAATTAGAATCTATTTTAGAAAGAATTTTTAAAAAGCCTTATACCAAATATGTCTATAATACTTATCAATTCTCTGATTATAGTAAATATGAATCAAGTGCTTTTGATGAAAATGAAAAAGCTAAATATAAAGAAGAACAATTCCCTAAAGATTTAGAAGATTCATTTAATATTGGTGTTAAAATAGCTAATGATGCTATGAAATAATTTATTATTATTTTGAATCTATTTCAAGATATGTTATGGTTATATCCTATTAAATTGATTAAGTTAAGTTTAAATAAAATATTGAATATAAAATATTTATTAAACTTTTATTTTTATATTTTTAAGGACGATACTATGAAACAGGTAATGGTTGTTAGAACTGATTTGAAGATGGGTAAAGGAAAAATAGCTGCTCAATGTTGTCATGCATCTATTGGGTCTTATAAAAAGTGTGATAAAGATAAAATTAAAAAATGGGAAAATGAAGCATATGCAAAAGTAGTTTTAAAAGTTCCTTGTGTTGAGAAATTATTCGAATTAAAGGAAGCAGCTATTGCAAATAATATATCTAATTATTTAGTTACTGATGCAGGCCGTACTCAGATTCCTGCTTCATCAGTTACAGTTTTAGGTTTAGGGCCTGATGAAGATGAAATTCTTGATAAATTAACTGGAGATTTAAAATTACTTTAGTTTAATTATTTTTTAATTATTTTTTAATTATCTTTTTTTTTTTAATTGTTTTTTTAATTAAGTTTGGTTCTCTATTTTTATTCTTTTTTTTTAACACTGCTTAATTTTTGTTGTTTGTAATTTTATTTTTTTAAAGATTTTACATAAATTATATAAATGTTAAAAATAAATATATTATAAATGCTATATTATTAGTGTTTTAATATAGAATTTTTAAAATTTATATTTACTAAATTATTAATTATTTGCATTCAGATACTATGATTGAATGGGTTATTAAAATTGGTGGGAGTTTATTTCCTAATCATGCTATTAAACTTGCAGAGGCTCTTGAAGGTCAAAATTGTTTAATAGTTGTTGGTGGGGGTGAATTTGCAAATCTTATTAGAAAGTATGATTCTAATATTGGATTTTCTAATGATGTAACTCATGAAACTGCTATTAATTCTATGGATATTTTAGCCAAACTTCTGAATGACAAATTAGCATTTACAGAACTTAGTGCTTCTTTTGAAGAAGCTGAAACTATTTCAAGTTCTGGTAAGATACCAATTATGCTTTGTAGTAATATTATATTAAATGAAGAATCTCTTAAACATTCTTGGGAGATTACTTCTGATTCAATAGCTACTTTTATAGCTAATGAATTAGATTCTAATATTTTGATAGCTACTGATGTTGATGGTATCTATAACAAAAATCCTTCTGAAACAGATGCGAAGCTTATTAATGAAATTGGTGTAAGAAAACTACTATCTTTTAATGAATCATCAATTGACTTAATGTTGCCTGTTTTACTTGAAGAGTATGGATTTGATTGTTATGTTGTAAATGGGAAATTTCCTGATAGGATTTTGTCTATAATACAAAATGAAAATTGTGAGTTTCCTTATACATTTATTAATAATCAATAGAATTATTTTTAACCATTTGTGATATATTAATTAAAATTAGTATTTTAATATGTGAATATTTCTTTTAATCAATAAAACTTATGCTTGTTAAGTTTTTATTTTTTTGATGGTTAGATTTATTCTTTTGATGGTTAGATTTATATAGAAATAAATAATAATAATTATTTATATTCGGTGATAAAATGGAAAAAGTTATATGTCAATCTTGTAAACAAGAAATACCTTTAATTGAACCTTATGTTCAATTTAAATGTCCTGAATGTGGTAAACTCATCGCTAGATGTGAAAGCTGCCGTACTTTCGGTCATGCTTACAAATGCGAATGTGGTTTTGAAGGACCTTAAGTATAAAAAGTAAATTGTATTATTATTTGGAGGAATGATTATGGGAGAAGTTGTAGCAACTTTAAAAATTATGCCTGATAGTCCTGAAGTAGATTTAGCAGCTTTAAAAGCAACTATTGAAGCAGATATACCTTCTGAATTACATGAAATTAATGAAGAACCTATTGCTTTTGGTTTAGTTGCTTTAAATGTAGTCTTCATCGTTGAAGATGGTGAAGGCGGAACCGAAGCTACTGAAGAATTCTGTGCAGGTCTTGAAGGAGTAGCTAGTGTAGAAATCACTGATACTAGAAGATTAATGTAAGTATAGATTTAATTCTATCTTATTATTTTTCTATTTTTCTATTTTTTTCTTATTTTGTTTTTTGTTTTATTTTTTCTTGTTCTGTTTTTTTTAGTTTTTGATTTTGTTTTTTTGTTTTATTTTTTCTTATTTTATTTTTTATTCATTTCACTTTTTTTATTTTATTATATTTCTTTTATTTGTCTTTATTTTTCTAGTTGGATAATTTTTATACTTTTAAATCAATATTGTTTCGATTTTTACAGTTGTATTTATATATTGGTTCTTTTAAATCTATTTCTACGCATTTGAATAATTAAGGTTATTGTTATGATTGATTTGATAGTTGCCTGTTTTATAGGTATAGGTTGTGGAACTTTAACTGGTATGGTTCCAGGAATACATGTTAATACTGCAGGAGCAATAATGTTTGCATCCTCTGCATTCTTATTAGAGTTTATCTCTCCTGAGTTTTTATGTGTTATATTGGTTGCTATGTCTATTACTCATGCTCTTATTGAATTTGTACCTTCTATGTTATTAGGTGTACCTGAAGAAGGAACTGCAAGTTCTATTTTGCCAGGTCATAGAATGGTTTTAGAAGGAAGATCTAAAGAAGCTATTCGTATTGTTTCAGTAGGTGGTTTTGGTGCGATTATTGTTGTAATTTTAATGTTGCCTATATTTGCTATTGCACTTCCGTTTTTACAAAGCTTATCTAAACCTTATACCTGTATCATATTATCTGTAGGTTCTATTTATATGATTTATAAATTGACTAATGGTGTACGTTCTTTTCTTTGGTCATTAGTTTTATTTGTAATTTCTGGAATTCTTGGTTGGGTTATGATTCAAACACCTATATCTTCTGGATTATCTTTAATGTGTACATTTTCAGGTCTTTTTGGAATATCAACTATTTTATTTAGTCTTAATGATGGTTCTTTTATTCCTCATCAAAATCAGTTCTATGATTTGGTTATTGATAAAGATACTATTAAAAGTATTTTTGCAGGAGGAACTGCTGGAGCTATATTGGGTTTTTTGCCAGGTTTTGGTCCAGCTCAAGGAAGTATAATTGCTCAAGGGTTGTGTCAAACTAGTGATGAAGGTGATGATACTAAAAATTTTTTATTAGCAAATAGTGGGTTAAACACCTCAGATACATTATTTTCATTATTTGCTATTTATTTAATTGGAAATCCTAGGAGTGGGATTGCTGTTTATATGTCTTATTTAATTTCGGAGTTTACTTTAAATCATCTTTTAATATTCACATTTGCTTCTCTTTTAGCTGTTTCAATATCTTTAGTGATTTGTTTAAAATTAGGTGATAGTTTTTCAAATTTGATGCAAGGTGTTGATTATAAAAAATTATCTATCATTGTTATTTTGCTGATGATTATTATTTTATACATCTTTACTATTGTGTATCAAGGACCTATTTTGTATTTAACTTTAGCTTTAATTACTTCAACTGCTATGGGTTTACTTCCTCATTATTTGGGAGTTAGTAAATCTCATTTGATGGGTGTTTTAATTTTGCCTGCTATTATTATTTATATTCAGATGTATATTTAGTTAATTTGGTGGTTTAATAATTGTTTTTTGGTAAATAGTAATTTTTGGTGGTATGATGTTTTATTCTATTAATTATGGTGATAAAAAGAAACCTATTAATCCAAAGCAAAAGGATAGAAAGAGTAGAGTTAAGAACTTTAATCATTTATATGATTATGAAAATGATAGAAATAATCTAAATAATCAAATTCATGAACCGAAACATAGTAGTTCTACTGATCGTGATTTTGGTGTTGTGGATGGTGTTAGTAGTGATATTAATGAGGTTAATGTTAATTCTGAGAGTAATAAAAACAATTCGTTTAATAGAAATTCACAGATATATAATGTTTTTAAACCTAATTTTTCTAAACATGAAAAAATCATTCTAGAGGAATTAAGAGAAAATATTGTTGATTTTGCTATTTCTGAGAATATGTCTTCATTTAATGAAAAAATTATCTTAGAAGATATTAATCGTTTCTTAGAAAATAGATTTTTTAATTATGATGTAAATTATAGAAATAACTTAGCTAAAACCATGCTTCAAGAGTTATTGGGTTATGGGGATATTGATAGTCTTCTTAAAGATGATGATCTTGAAGAAATTATGGTTGTTGGTGTTGGTAAACCTGTTTTTGTTTATCATAGAAAATGGGGTATGTTAGAAACTGATTTGGTCTTTGAAAGTGAAGATAAAATTCTTTCAATTATAGATTCTATTGCTCGTGATTCTAATCGTCGTATTGATCAACAATCTCCTATTTTGGATGCACATATGAAAGATGGTTCTCGTGTAAATGCTACTATTCCTCCATTATCTGCGGATGGTCCTACTTTAACTATTCGTAAATTTAAAAAAGATGCTTTGACTATTGTGGATTTAATTAAGTCTAATACATTAAATACTGAAATTGCTGCTTTTTTATGGCTTACTGTTGATGGATTAGGTGTTAAACCTGCGAATATTATTATTGCAGGTGGGACAAGTTCTGGTAAAACTACATTATTAAATGCTTTATCTGTTTTTATCAATCCTAAAGAGAGAATAATAACTATTGAAGATACTTTAGAACTTCAATTTTATCATAAACATATATTACGTATGGAAGCACGTTCTGTTAATATTGAGAATCAAGGTGAAATTACTATAGAAGATTTGGTTAAAAATTCATTAAGACAAAGACCTGATAGGATTATTGTAGGGGAAGTTAGAGGTTCTGAAGCAATTACTCTTTTTACTGCATTAAATACTGGACATTCTGGTTTTGGAACTCTTCATGCAAATAACTCAAGAGAAACTATCTCTAGGTTAATTCATGCACC
>JAKSUF010000059.1 GCA_024409145.1 archaeon
ACTCCATATACAAGTATTACTTTTTTAAAGAAAAACAACAAATTAGTATTACAAAAGTATTACTTTTTTAAAGAAAATATAGCTATTTTTATTACAAAAGAAATATTTATAAATAATTAAACCTAATAAATTATTGTTTAAGTAGGTAATTTTATCAAAAGAGCATTACTAAGTACAGAATAATTTAAATAAAGAATTATAATTATAAAAAAGTATTACTTTTTTAAAGAAAAATTAGAAAAAAGTATTACTAAAAATTAGTATTCTTTAATAAAAATTAAGGAAAATATTACCAACTATTTTTAAAAATTACCAAATACTTAAATCAAGGATATTTTAAGGAGGAAAAATATGCATATACCTGATGGATTTATACCACTTTGGCAATGTGCAATTTATTACATAATTTTAATAATAGGAATATATTTTGCTAGCAAATGGTCTAGAAAGCATTTAGATGAAAAACGTATCCCACTTATGGCTATACTCGCAGCAGGTATCTTCGCAATAATGTCTATGAACATACCAATACCATTTGGTACAAGTGGACACATGGTCGGAGGAACCTTAATCGCTTTAGTATTTATGGGTCCTGAAGCAGGAATCATAGTATTTACTTGTGTATTACTTATTCAAGCATTACTCTTTGGAGATGGAGGAATAACTGCACTTGGAGTTAATGTATTAAACATGGGAATAATTGGAGGATGTGTAGGACTTGGAACCTTCAAAGCATTAAAAGGAGCTATTGGAAAATACCCTTCTATTGCACTTGGAGCATGG
This sequence comes from archaeon, assembly GCA_024409145.1. Classification (GTDB taxonomy): domain Archaea; phylum Methanobacteriota; class Methanobacteria; order Methanobacteriales; family Methanobacteriaceae; genus Methanobrevibacter. The sequence goes on from JAKSUF010000059.1 coordinate 784, forward strand.
CTTGCAACCATCATCTCTGCAGCAGCAGCTGCAATTGAACTTGCACTTGCAGGAACCTTCCCATTAACAATAGGTCTTGGATCAATGGTATTATACCATGCATTCATTGGAATAATTGAAGCTGTTTTAACTGTAATTGTAATTTATGCATTAGAAAGATTCAGACCAGATTTACTTGCATGGAACAGAAGAAGTGATTAAAAATGAATTTAAGTAAAAATGATAAACTTTTAATAGTCGTCGGACTCATAATCTGTATTGCATTAGCTTGTTTATCTCCATTCATCGCATCTGGAGATCCAGACGGATTAGAAAAATCTGCAGAAGACTCTAACTTATCTGAAGATGTAGCTTATGAAGCAATAAGCTCACCAATGCCAGACTATTCTTTTGAACCATTAGGTAAAATAGGAGAAATCGGTGCATTAATTTTAGGAGCTGGAGTAGTCCTTTTATTAGGATTTGGTGTCGGCGTAATAATGAAAAAGAAAAATTAATATTTGATTGAATAATCAATCAATACAATCCATAATGAATTATTAAATAAAGTAGCTTAAGAATTAACATTATTTCTTAAATATATGTTAGATTTAATTGCGCAGCCTTTAATTCTATAATTTAGCTACTTTATGCATCGTATTGTTTATAAAATTCTTTGTTTACAATAATTATTTTTTATCAGATATTAACAAGTATAATAAAAATAACAAAGTTATACAACATAATTAAAAGTATTACATTTTCCAAGAAAATACTCTCATTTTATTACAAAGAAAATTTTATAAAGAAATAAATTTAAAATAATAATAAAAATAGTTAATAAAATGAATAATATAACTATTAAATTAAAAAAAACATAAGTTTATAGAAAAGGAGAATATTGATGAGTTCTAAAACTAAAAAATCTAATCATGGAATTAAACAGGTAATGGACCTTGAATCAATAGCTGGAGGAGATAGTGTAATCCATAGATTAGATGGACGTATAAAACTCATAGTTGCATTATTAATAATACTTTTTTGTGTATTCTCCAACCAACTTATTGTTCCAATAATTTTAGAAATATACTTAATAATCTTAATGTATTTATCAAAAATTCCAATTAAACAAAGCTTTAAAAGAGTAGCTCTTTTATTACCTTTTGGTGGATTTATTATAATATTCCAACCATTTATACATCCAGGCCACATAATTTGGTCAAGTGGAATATCTTGGATTAATATAACAGATGCAGGATTAAATTGGGCAATAATTTTAATTGGAAGATTAATAGTTTGTTTAACTGATATAGTAATTCTCTCATCAATAAGTCCTATGCAAGAAATAGTGCAATCATTTAGAAAATTAGGTCTTCCTAAGGATTTTTCAATGATCTTAAGTATTATGGTTAGATTCCTTTTTATATTTATCGATGAATTAGATTCAATACGTATAGCTCAAAAATCAAGAAATTTTAATATACATAATAAGAATCTCCCATATAAATGGAGGTTAAAACAAGTTGGTTATACAATAGCTATGATGTTTTTAAAAGCTTATGAAAAAGGAGAAAAAGTTTACTTAAGTATGACAAGTAGATGTTTCTCAGATAAATCAGAAATGTACAATACTAAAAGAAAATTAGAATCATCTGATTACACATATATTTTCATAACTATATTACTAATCATAATCCTTGAAATTATCATTTTAACAGCAAAAACAAAATTAGGATTCTTTGGTTTAGATTTAACATTATAATATTTATTATATACATAATAAATCCATCAAATTCAAAAATAAAAGAAGAACAGATTTATTATAATCCAAATATAAGATCATATATAATAATCACTTAAACAGTTGATTAAAAGAATACTTTTAATTAAATTAACAAAAATTATAAAACATTCAAGTTAATTAATTAAACTAAATAATATAAATACGATTTAGATTAATCTACATCCACCATAGATGCAGATATTTGCTAATTTTATAATTATACCCACCACAACATATCACTAAACCCCAGAACAGAACAACTTATTTAATAAAAACCATTTAGAAATAAAAAATAATATAATAGAAGTTAATAAAATAAAATGAAAGTTATAAAAGATAATAAAAAATATAGAAAAATAAATAGCTATAATATTAATATAAAATTATAAATTTAAAAAAAAAGAAAAAAGAAAAATAAGAAGAAAATATTATCCTCTTATTTAATAACTACTTTTATTTTTTTGTTTGCTGGTTTATAAGTTTTATCGCCTTTAAATTTAATAGCTGCAACGTATTTACCTTTTTTAGCTAATTTTATATTAAAAGTAGCTACACCTTTTTTATTAATTTTTGCAGTGTATACTTTACCTTTAATGTTTAAAGTTAATTTTTTACCAGCTTTAAGGTAAACTTTACCATTATTATTTTTAATAGTTTTTAATTGTACACTGATTTTTTTAGTTTTTGCTTTTGCCTTAAATGTTTTTGAAGCAGCTTTGATTGCAGTTTTCTTTTTAACAACAGTTAAATTGGATAAAGTTAATGGAGCTACATTATATACATCATCTCCTTGGAAATATACGGAGAAATCATATTTTTTAGCAGTAGCAACATTTATTTTTAAACCTGCTTTTCCAGCATCATCTGTTGTTACATTATAGATTTTACTATTAAATACAATTTGTACAGTCTTATTTGTTATTGGATTTCCATTAGCATCTTCTAACACAGCATATACTTTAGTTCCTCTTTCACCTGCACTGTAATCAACTGCAACACAAGTTAAATTAGCAGAAACTACAATATTTGTATCTATTTTAGGAATAGTTATAATATTTGAACTAGATTTAGGTGCATATTTAGCATCTCCAGAATATTTAACTTCTACTCTGTGAGATCCAGCAGTTAAATTTTCTAAAACTAAATTTGCAGTTCCATTTATAACTTCTGCACTAGATACTTCTACACCATCAACAATAAGACTTAAATTACCAGTAGCATCACTAGGTAAATTAATAGTTATATTAGAAGATTCACCGGGTTTAATATCAATAGGAATAGTTATATTATCATCATATTCAGATTCTTTAGGATTAACCACAACATTAATTGGTTCAGAAACAGATGCATCAAATTGATTATCACCTAAATATCTTCCAATAATAGTATAATTACCTTCAGATAATGCAATATTAAGAGTATTGGTTTCAGATAAATCTAAAACATAAATATTTCCAGCAATAGTAATTTCAACTATTCCAGTAGCTCCAGAAGTAACACTAACTTCAACAGTTGTATTTTGACCAGCAGTTACATCATTAGCATTAATATTAATTGAACTTACTTTTTTATCAACAGTAAAGCTAGTAACATTATGTGCTGCATTATGAGTATCATCACCATCATAAATTACAGAAACAAAATAGTTTCCAGCAACAACCTTTTCAATAGTATATGAAACAACACCATTTTCTAAAGTAGCAACATTTTCTTTACCATTAATAATAATTTTAACATTACCAGTAGCATTAGGAACATTTACAGTAACTACAATATCCTCTCCAATTTTAATATCACTAATTGCAATATTAACATTAGATTCGAATTTGTTTACTTCAAATGTTAATTTTCCAGTAGCCATTTTGTAAACATCATTACCTTCATAAATAGCAATTATATCATGTTGTCCTGCTTTTAAGTTATCAATAGTATATTTTGCAATAGATTCATTATTTAATTCTAAATCTTTAATATCACCATCAACTATTAAAGTTACTTTATCAGTAGCATTAGCTACTTTAACAGTAATTATAGTTTGTTGACCAACAGTTAAATCATCAGCTTCAACAGTAATCTCAGGAGTCATTTTAATTACTTCAAAGGTTTTTGAAACAATTCCAGGAATTATTTGTTTACTATTTGCATAATCTACAACAATATTATTTAAGCCAAGTTTTAAATCACTAGATTTGATTATATAAGTTAAATTACCATCAAATTCAGTACTTTCAATAACTACCTTATCATTAACTTTAACAGTAATAGTTCCAGCAGTTCCAGCAATAATAATTGGATTATCAATGTTCATAACAGTGTCATTTACATCAACATCAATTTCAGGTAATAATTTTTCACTGATTGATTCATCAATTAAGTTTATAACTACAGCATTTTTTGTAGCATCTACTTTAAATTTAACTTCGGTTTTATTATTGATAGTTGTACTAACCACGTCACCATATTCAAAAGTAATAGGTAATTCTACAAATAATCTTTCCAAATCATTAGCATTTCCTTCTTTATCCATTACTTTTAATTGTGCAATAACAGTTACATTATCATTAGCCTCTAAGTCCGCTGGACTGTGAGATGTTTCAACTACAATCCAATTATTCATATTTAATTCATCAACATTAGTACTTACTTCAGGAGTATTTGATCCCCAGTAATTATAATCAATATTGTATAATTTAACTGGTTTTGATTTAACAGTGCTAAATAAAGTATAACCTTCATTACCAGAAATCACATTATAATTTAAAGTTAAAACTGTAGCATTTGAAGATCCACCAATAAGACCATTTCCTACAATATTATCTGCAATAATAGAGTTTATGATTTCAATATTTGCTCTTCCTACTCCATAAATAAGTACTCCACCTTTAGTAGTGGTGTTTAATAATTCATTATCTATAAATTTAGAGTTTTTAATTATAACATTATTTGGATCAGCACTACTTGTATCACCAATATTTATTCCTTCAAATTTTCCACTAATACCAGTAACTAAAATATCATCAATAGTCAAATTATTTGGACTATTAATCATATTAATAACATCAGCAATTCCAGAGTTTGGATTTGTAAGAGTATCAAATTTAGTGTTTACAATACTTTGATTACCATGACCAGTTAAGTATATAACTTTAAGACCATATGTTGGAACTTGAATATTAATAAATTCACAGTTATCAATTATTGTTTCATTTGAAGAACTCCATATTATATATTGTCCTCCACAATTTCTAAATACACAATTTAAGATTTCATTTTTACCAGTGTTTCTAATATTCAAAATTCCATTTAATTGACCAGGTATAATATTATCAAAAGTTAAGTTTTCGAATTTTAATTGAACATTAGAATCCATTTCAGCTTCAAAGATTTTAACATTACTTAATAAAGAAGTAATTACTACATTTTTATTTTCACCAATGATTTTTAAATTCTTATTTAATACAATAGAATTTTCATCATATTTACCCTCATAAACATAAACTGTAGAATTATCTTCAGCCTTTGAGACTGCATAAGCAATAGTTTTATATGGTTTATCTTTAGTACCTAAACCATCTTCATCACTACCATTTGAATCTGAGACATAAACTGTTGATGATTCAACAATATTCAAAGTTTTTGTAATCTCTTCATTAATAGCAGTGATTAAAACATCAGTATATTCTTTATCAACAATAAATTGTGCTTCAGTTGAATTAACAACATCATCTTTATATTTAATTGTAATTGGGATTTCTGGAATTGATTTATCAAGAGTTTTAATAATTCCACTATCATTTAATTTTAATTCAACATTTACAGTAAATTGTTGACCATTTTTCAAAGAGTCAGGATTTATTGAGGAATCTACAATCACATAATTATTAAGTGTTATTTCAGATCCAGATTTTGAAGTTAAAACAGGAGTATTATTTCCCCAATAATTATAATCAAAGTTTAAAGTCGGATTTACAGTAGTACTGAGAGTATATCCAGTATTATTATAAATTACATCATAGTTTAAAATGAAATTTTGAGTATCTTTAATCCCATAAATTAATGCATTTTCAATAACATTATTTGAAATAATAGAGTTAGTAACTTCTAATTTAGCATTATCAGCAGAACCTGCTGTAAATAAAAATCCACCCATAGTAGCTGTTTGATAATTAAAAGTATTGTCTAAAATTCTTGAATTGTTAATTAAAACCTGTGTATCTTTAGATAATAATACACCATTTAATTTTCCAGAACTTTCTCTTAAAACTAAATTATCAATAGAAATTTCACCTTTATATACATAAATAACAGTATTATAACCACTTGCAGCACTATTTTTAGTTTTAGTAATATTTACATTATTTATATAAGTATTTCCTCTTAAGTATAATAATGCTCCAGTAGTCATCATATTAATATTATTTTCATTAAATACACAATTAGAGATATTAGTAGTTCCATAACTATCAATTACACTTTTACCAGTAAGGTTATTAAAAGTACAATTAATTATTTCATTATTTCCAGTATTTTTAAGTTGTAATACTGCAGCATTGGTACCAACAAGAATATTTTGGAAATTTAAATTAACAAATTGGTAAGAATAGGTAGAATTACCTATAAAAATATTTTTATTTGTAGAAGATGCAGTTATAACTACATTACCTTCACCAATTAATTTTAAATTCTTATTTATTGTAATAGAATTCTCATCATAAGTACCTTCACAAATATATATTTCAGAACCATCTTCTGCATTTAAAACTGCATAATTTATGGTTTTATATGGATTAGTTTTACTCCCACATCCTTCTTCATCAGCCCCATCAGGACTAACATAAACCACATTATCTTGTGGCATATCTAAAGATGTAACAGTTACCCCAATAACAGAGTTAATGAAATTCACATCATAAAAATCAAAGTTCATATCATTTTCTTTATCTGGAGAAAATGTTAATATATAAGGATCATCTCTTGCAATTAATCCTTCACATTCTCCTAAATCAAAAACAAATAGACCATTAGAATCTGTCTTAAGTTCAGAATAGGTTCTATCAACACCATTACCATCAGTATATGTACATTTATATTCAAATTCTTTAGATCCATTAAAAGAGGTTAATTCACCACGAACCTCTTTAGATTCATTTTCAACAATAGTAACATTATTTTTATCAAATTTTATATAAACATCACTATCATCAGGACTATTTGTTCTAATAACATTAGTATCTGAAGCTAACTCTTCAGAAATTTTTAAGTCATCAACATCACTTATTTCATTATCCATATCAACTACTTGAATATCAGAATTATCCATCGCAGAAACAGATGAAATTGAGATAATCATAGTAATTAATAAAACAAATAGAAATAAAGATGTTTTATTTTTACTTATTAAAATCCTTATTCCTCCTTTTTACCAATAAGCAAATTAGTAATAATTATAATAGAAATATTACTAAAAAAGTATTAATAATAAAATTAAAAAAATTATTACTTATTTGAATATGTTTTTTAAATTATATAATAATTACCATTAAAAATAACCCTAAATTAGCAATAGTATTACTAATTAGCGATAAAATAGATATTTTTAATACTTTAAGTAAAAAGGATAATTATATTTACTATTAATATTAAATAAAAAATTGTTATTATTTAAATATTAATAAATT
>JAKSUF010000006.1 GCA_024409145.1 archaeon
AAAACTATTAAAAATAAATTAAAATATAGCTTGAAAATATGAATATATTATAATATATTCAATAGCTAGAACGAATATATTATATTATATCCAATATTAGATTAAAATAATCTTAAAATACAAATCAAGCATACAATCATTATTATAATTGGAGGAAATTATAAATGAATAATATTTTATTAATGCTCCCAGGTCCAACAACTGTAGAACCAAGAGTATTACAATCAATGGCAAGAGATGTTGTAAACCACAGAGGAGACGAATTCGGTGTAATTTACGATGAAACTACTGAATTAATGTCTAAAACTTTCCAAACCAAAAATTCTTCTTACATACTTACTGGTTCAGGTACTTCTGCAATGGAAGCTGCACTTGCAAACCTAGTAAATAGAGGAGAAAAAGTATTAAATGTTGTTGGAGGAAAATTTGGTGGCAGATTTGGAGAAATCGCAGAAGCTCATGGTATTGAATCCAAAAAATTAGATGTAGAATGGGGAACTGCTGTAACTCCAGATATGATTGATGAAGCTTTAACCGCTGATGAAGATATTAAAGCTGTAACCGTTGTACACAATGAAACTTCTACTGGAGTAGCTGCACCTATTGCAGAAATCGGTGAAGTAATGAAAAACCACGATGCATTATACATTGTAGATACTGTATCATCCTTAGGAGGAGACGCAGTGAATGTAGATAAATTTAATATTGATGCATGTGTAACTGGATCTCAAAAATGTATTGCTGCACCACCAGGACTTGCAGCTATTACTTTCAGTGACGATGCTTGGGCAGCAGCTGAAAAAGTTGAATCAAATAGTTACTATTTAAATATGCCTAAATACCAAAAAAGTGGTGCTAAAACTCCAGCACAAACTCCTTATACTCCTTCAGTATCTTTAATCTATGCATTAAAAGAAGCTCTTGAAATTATACAAGAAGAAGGATTAGATAACAGAGTAGCAAGACATCACCAAGCAGCAGCTGCAACTAGAGATGCTGTAAAAGCTTTAGGTCTTGAATTATTCCCTGATGAATCTGTATCTTCTGCTACTGTAACTGCAGTAAAAATGCCAGAAGGTGTAACTGATTCTGAATTAAGAGGAACCATGCTTAACAAATATGGAGTACAATTAGCTGGTGGACAAGACCATCTTAAAGGAAATATTATCAGAATTGGTCATATGGGTGTAATTAGCTACAAAGAATTAGCTATTACTTTCACTGCATTAGGTTTAACCTTAAAAGGATTAGGTAAAGACATTGATGCTGGTGCTGGTGTAGCTGCATTAGCTAATCATTACTAAATAAAAAAAGGATTTTAAATCCTTTTATTCTCTTTTTTTAATTAAAAACCTATTTTTTGAAATTCAATTTAATACTTTTAATAACTTATTTTTTATAAATTTATAATAAATTTATTAATGTCAATTAAATACGTTTAAAAAAAAAAAAACCTTAAGCCCTAATCCTAGACTTAAGATAATTTTTCTAAAATATTTAATAATAATTTATAAGTTCTATCAACAGAACTAATACTTACTTTTTCATTATAAGAATGAACATCTAACATAGTAGGACCTATTGAAACTGCATCTAAACCACATATTTTATCTACAAATAATCCACACTCAAGACCTGCATGAATTATACTTAATTTTAGAGGTTTATTATATAAGAGTTCAAACTCTTTTGAAATAACCTTAGAAATATAAGAATTAGAGTCATAATCCCATCCAGGATAATCTCCTTTAATCTGAGTTTTACCACTATAACTTTCAGCAATTAAAGATATGGAAGTATTTAATTTAGATTTACCCTCTTTAGAATTACTACGAATAGCTGTAGAAGCATTAAAATGGTTTTGATCCAAACTAATAATTCCTAAATTAAGTGATGTTTCTACAAGACCATTAATATCAGAACTCATTTTTTGAACACCATCAGGTATTTCAATTATAAAATTTATTATTTTATCTAAAGATTCATTAGAAATATACTCATAATTAAATTTATCCTTTGAACCTAATTTATTAAAATCCAAATTAGAACAAGAATCAGAAGAATAATTAAAATTTACTACATCAACACAAATAGAAATATTATCTTCAATATTTTCATAATCAAGATTAATTTCTTGATTAAACTTCTTAGAAATAAGCTTAACCTTTTCAGGATTAGAAGATAAAATAGAAAACTCTCCAAAATTAGGTATTGCATTATCTAGATGTCCACCAGATAAATTAACTAGTTTAATATCTTCATCAATATTATCTTTAATTTCTTTTAAAAGTAAAGCAGACAATTTATTAGCATTAGCCAACCCTTTATCAATTTCTAATCCAGAATGCCCACCTTTAAGACCTTTAATAGAAATATTTAATAATTTTAAATTAGAATTAGAAAAATCACCAAAGGATTCTCTTAAAACTGGAATATCAATATCTAAACGGTTTCCCCCTGCACAAGATACAACCATAACTCCTTCTTCTTCAGAATCTAAGTTAATTAAAGTTTTTCCTTGTAGTTTAGACATGTCCAAATTATTAGCACCTATAAGTCCGATTTCTTCATCACTTGTAAATACAGCTTCAATTGGAGGATGATTTAATAAATTATCATCAAGAACACTAAGAATCATAGCTACTGCAATTCCATTATCAGCACCTAAACTTGTTTCTTCTCCATATAAATAATCACCATCAACAGCTAAATCAATCCCTTCCAAATCCATGTTTTTTAAAGAACCTAATTTTTTATCACAAACCATATCCATATGACATTGTAATATTAAGGAATCTTTATTTTCATAGCAATCAGTACCATTTTTATAGATGATAACATTATTAAAATCGTCTTGATAATATTCCAAATTTCTTTTAATAGCAAAAGATTTAATATAATCACTAATTTCTTTTGTATTTCCACTCCCACGAGGAATTTTAGAAATTTCAATGAAAAAAGAAAATACTTCTTTTGAATTTAAATTTTTAAATATATTAGACTCCAACATATTATCTACCATTATTTAGGCATTGGAATATCCTCTTGAATCACATTAACATCAACTAAACAAGGTCCAATTTTATAAGATTCATCAATAGCCAAACTTAAAGAATCTTTATTATCTACATAGAAAGATTTTAAATTATAAGCATCAGCTAATTTTACAAAATCAGGATTTTTTAAATCAACTTGATAATGCTCATCAAAATCATAGATAGTATCTTCCCATTGCCTAATAATTCCAAGCTGACTATTATTAATAATAAAAATAGAAATATTAAGATTATATTCTGCAATGGTAGCTAATTCTTGAGAGACCATCTGAATATCCCCATCTCCACAAATAACAACAACCTTTTCTTGAGGATGAGCAAAAGCAACCCCAATAGCTCCTGGAAGACCATATCCCATTGGACCAAAACCTCCTGAAAAAAGCAACTTGCCAAATTTATCAGATTTTGAAAGTAATGTTGTCCATGTTGTATGTGTACCTGCATCAGATAAAAAGTAAGATCCTTTAAATTTATTAATAATTTTATTAATTACATATGGTGGTCTTAATAAAGAATATTCACATTCATCATCATTAATTCCATCCACAATCATTTCTTCATAATTTTGATATATCTCATCAATCCATTTATTAGCTACATCTAAAGTATAACTTTTAAATAGAGAATTATAATTTAAAAGACATTCTAAAAAATTATAAACATCTTGACAAATATTAAGTTTACCATTTAAACACTTTTTATCAATATTTATATGAATTATTTTACTTTTAAATTTATAATAATTCTCAGCTTTAGCTATTGTTCTTTCAGATAACCTAGAACCTAAAACAAGTATACAATCAGAGTTTAAAAAAGCATAATCAGAACAAGTATCTCCTCTCAATCCAACAATACCTAAATTCAATTCATCTTCTTCAGATATGATTCCTTTAGATTGATAAGTAGTAGTAATAGGAATATTATACTCTTTTGAGAGTTCTTCTAACAAATCTATAGAATTTCCCCAAATAACACCAGTTCCAGCAATAATCAGAGGTCTTTTAGAATTATTTAATTTCTCAATAACCTCTTCAAATTTATCATCCAAATTATCAAAATTAGGAATAAACTCAAAATCCCGATCTAAAATATCCCCAAGATCTTCATCTAACAAAATATCTTTAGATAAATTAATATGAACTGGTCCTTTAGGGTATTTTTTAAGAATTTCTAAAGCTTCCTTCATATAACGAATAGCAACTCTACCAGTATGTGGATGAAAACTTTTTACTGTAATTTTACTGAAAATATCATTAATTGGGAATGATTGGAATTTATCATCAACAAAAGTACTATAATCATTATCCCCAGTAATAACAAGCATAGGCACAGAATCTTTAAAAGCAGTAGCTACACCCATAACTAAATTCATAGCACCCGGCCCTGCAGTAGAAACACAGACACCATATTTACCAGAAGACCTCCCATAGGCATCACAAGCATGAGCTGCTCCTTGTTCATGTCGAGTTAAAACATGTTTAATTTCAGATTTAGATAATGCTTTATAAAATGGAAGTATTTGTTCACCAGGATGCCCAAATACACAATCAATCCCTTCTTTTTCAAGTAATTTAATTAAAGCTTCAGCAGTATTCATCAATTCACCTTTAAATCCACAATAATAAAACAAATTAAAAAATTCATCCTAAATATCATGTAATATATTATAAGCTTTATTTTTAATTAAATAAAAAATTAACTAATAACTAAAAGATGAAAAAAAGTTGATAAATATAACCTATAAATCAACTAACAAAAAAAATAAATTATTCAATATATGTAGAATAAATAACTAATAACCCATTAAACTAATAAAATAAGAAAAAAACATAGAAATAAAAAAAAGATTAAGATAAAAAAATATAAAACCTATTAAAAAATTGTTTAAAGATAATAAATTAAGTATAATCTTAAAATACAACCACATATAGATTAAAATCAAATATAATTAGTTGAAAGAATTTATATACTAAAATATAAAGAGTATAACTAACATTTATAGAAATAAAATAAAATAAAATAAATACAACATAATAATTATTAAGGATGTTAAAAATGATTCATACTCTAAAAGAAAGAAATTTGAATAAAATCATAAAAATTGATAGTGATAGTGATGTATTTGATATTTTAAAAAATGAAGATATAATCAAAATAGAAAAGGATAGAAAAAATTCAGCAATTAATTATTGTAAAATAACAAAAGATTTAGATCATCTCGAATCTTATACTACAATTATACCTATAAAAAATAGTAATGAAAAAATAAAATTATTAACAAAAGAAAAAGAAGTTATAGATAAAAAAATAAAAATTTTCAAAAATAAAGAAAAATTTGAAATAAAAAGAGAGAAAGAAAATCAGAACATATTAACTAATTATTTTAAAGAAATCGCAACTGAAAATTTCTTAAATGATTTTATAGAACATAAAAATAACACACAATAAAATTAAAAAATAAGAATGAAAAAAATAAAAAATACTCAAAAACAAGAAAAATAAAAAAAATAAAAAATAATTATTGTTTATTTTTAATATATTCATCTCTTTTTTGTTTTGCTTCTTTTTCAGAAGCAAATAAACCTAATTCTTTACCATCAACTTCTGCAGACCACATAAAAAGATTTTCTTCATAATAAATTCCTTCATATTTAGATGCTTTTCTTTTAAGTTCTACAGATTTTTTAGCTTTTTTAGAGAGTTTAGATATTCTTTTACCATCTTTAACTTTAACTGACTTTTTATATTGATTACCATAGTTCAATTTTGAAGAAGGATTATGTTTTGTAGATTTAATTTTAGAAGACTTCTTATTTTTTGAACCACCATACATATATTTAGTTGAATCATTAGATTTATTAGAATCAGTTATATCACCAAATGAAATATTTGATTGTTTATTCTTATACTTTATCTTAATACCGTGTTTTTTATAGTAGGCATCTCTATTTTTAATAGCAGATTTTTCTGAAGGATAATATCCTACTATTTGACCCTTAGCACTCACAGTCCACATCTTATTAATTTTACTAAATGAAATACCTACATAATTAGAAAACTTACCATTAGAATTTAATTTAGGAACTGGAATTGAATTTAAAAATAATTGACGTGCTTCATAAGCTTCTTTTGAAGTATTAAATAGACCTAATTCTTTACTACCATAATTAGCTTTCCACATAAAAAGTTCATCATCATAACTAACACCCATACATTCAGAATAAGGTTTGTTTGGTTTTCTAATTTTAATATTTTTATTATCTTTATAGACTAAGTTAGAATTATCAGAAGAAGAATTATTAACTTTATTCAAACCACGAAGTTCTTTAAGAAGTTCAATAATTTTATTACCCTCATTGGTAGATACTAAAAGTTGTTTAAAATCATCACTATTTTCTAAAGCATATTTTAAACGAATCATAATATCAATATCATGAGGACGTTTACCTATTTTATAAACAGGACGAATAAATGATTTATTCCCACCATATTCTTCATAAAACCATATACAAATATTAAAAATAATTTTATGAGCTTGTTTTGCTGAATTTAATTCCCCTTTTGATTTAGAAATCCTTCCAAAATCAGAACCATTATTTGAAATAGAAGAATAATTTTTAGCATGAGAAGAAACTAAATAACTTTTAGTAGACTTATTATTATCTCCAGATTTAGACATATAAGTACGAGTATAATTAGATTTATTATTTAAAGCACTAGCAACATCCCTATGATATACATCATTACGAAGAATCCTAATTTGGTTAAAGTTATTTTTAACATCTTTTGTAAGAATATTAACATTATCTAATTTTTGAATTCTTTTAAATTGACTTTCAATATATTCAAACCCTTCAATTTCAAAAATAGTTTTTGTAATTCTTTCCAAAATTCTCCCACTCAACATTATAGACTCAATACCATCACCTTCAACAAGATTCTTTTCCATACGATAACAATCTTGATAAATAAGTGGAAAATTCTCTTTTAAGAATAAGAAACTAGCTCCAATCATAAACCACACACCAAAATAATAAAAATTATATTATTCAGTTAAAAAAAATAACTGAATAACTAGATATCACCTAATTTAAAATTTAAAGATCCACCACCATCTTTATTAATAGTTACATTACTACATTGAGGATTTAATTCTTTAAGTAAAGCATTACCACTTGAAGCATCCATAAATTGAGGTAAATAACCATTAATAACAACGGGATAAATAGTAATTTTTCCAGTATCATTAACTAAATCAAGATTCAAGAAATATGCCCTATGAGTATCTGGATTAGATTGATCAAATATAAAGTTACCTAAATTATAAAAAATAGGTTTTCCATTATACATCTCAATACCTTGAGTAACATGAGCATGAGCTCCAACCACCATATCAGCACCATATTTGATACACTCATGAGAAATCTTTTTTTGCATTTCATTAGGAGAACGACTATATTCATTACCATAATGGATAAATATAACTACACAACTTGAATTTTCTTTAGCCTTTTTAATCTGTTTTTTAGCTAAATCACTATCATATGCAGCATAACCTGGTTTATCAATACCTGCTTTAGGCATTACAGCATCAGAATACTCTGCAAAATTATCAGAATCCATATAATTTAATACAGTAATAGTCCTATCACCAACAGTAATTATTGCAGGTTTACTTGCTTCAGTAATATCTTTACCTGCACCAATTGGAATAATTCCAGAATCTTTTAAATTATTTAAACTATCTTCCATACCTTCAATACCATAATCAAAAGCATGATTATTAGCTTGTGCAGCAATCACAATCTTATTAGCTTCAGCAAGCAAATGAGTATAAACTGGATCTGCTTTAAGAGGAACATCTCCTTTTACAGGATTAACACTGGTAGTAACTGGATTTTCAAAGTTTACAATTAAAGCATCCGCAGATTTAGTTACATTCTTAACATACTTAAATGGACTTTCACCTGAAGATAAAACACTAGGCATTTTACGTCCAAACATCACATCACCAGTAATTGCAACAGAAACATCATCATTACCCAAATCTTTAGTAATGACCTTAACAGAATCATTATTTGAATAAGTAACAAAAACTGAAATAGCTAATAAAATAATTAAAATAGAAATAAGAAAAATTATTACTTTATTTACTTTCAAACTAAAACCTCCACAAATACTAAATAAAAAGATATTAACTAAAAAAATTAAGAATTAATACTTAAAAATCAATAGTTAAAAATCCTTGATTGAAAATTAAAAAAGTTATTTAATTAAAATTTAAACATTACTAATTATAAATTTAATCATCTAAATTAAAAACTGAATCTGATCCTTTACTTTCAAAATCATAAACTTTAGTTTCATCAAACCGATCCGCACTAATTGTAATAGTTTTAGGCTTATTCTTAGATTTATTCACCTTAGTTTTAACTTTAGGTTTAGATTTATGATTTATACCCTCACCATATTCATCTTCTTCAATATCACTTAATATATCAGAATATATTTCATCCTCACCTTCCTCAGATTTATCATTTAAATCAATGACAGATTCATAGTCATAACCTCTAGCACCTTTTCTAAGAGAAGGACTACTTTGTTTAGATTTTGATAAAGATTTAGGTCCATTAACAGGTTCAACATAATCATCTAAAAGAGATTCATAACCCCCATCTCCAAATACTCCATCATCAAAGAAATCATTAGTAAAATCTTGATATTCTTCAACATCAATATCAGGTTTAGATTTAACCTTATTTTTAGAATTTTTAAGTTTTGTTTGCTTATCTTTAATTTTTGTCTGATTATTTTTAGTTTTATTAGAAGAATCTTTAAAAGATTTATCATATTGAGATGATTCTTTTTTGTTCATATCTAAATCATCATCAAAATCAAAATCAAAAGATTTTCTAAATTTAGAATTATTTGGTTGAGTATTTGAATCATAGCTATAATTTTTAGAATTATGAGAATCATTAGATTCATCATAACCATCATTTAAATCATAATAATTCTGATTAACAAATTCATCATAATCATCATCTTTAGATTCTTTATAATCATAATCTACTGAATCATCAGAATCATAATTATTATAATCATAGTTAGAATCATAATCAACTAAGTTAGAGTCTTTAGATTTTTTAGAGAACAATGACTTTAATTTAGATAAAGATAAAAATGGCTTTTTAGAAGTTCTTTCTTCAATAAACTCACCATCTGACAAATTATCCAAATCAGAGTAGCCATATTCCGAAGTATCATATTCATCATTTTTAGATTTATAATAGTTAGACTCAGAAATATTTTCGAAATCATCAAACTCATCCAAATATTCTTCAAAATTATGCTGATTTGAATTTATATCCTCATAATCACCCCCAAGATCTGAATCAATCAATGCTTCATTAAAATCATTGTTAGAAGACATATCTTTAGAATTTAACTCCTCAGAACCTAAATCATCACAATCCAAATTAGCAAACGAATCTTCATACTTTTCTTTAGCCTTATTAAACATATTGATTTTACCAAAGACAGATTTACCTCTAGTAGCCTCTTCCCCTCCTTCTTCATTAAAATCATCTAAAGTAGATTCTCGAGGTGAATCAAAAGCAGATGAAGACAAATCAACATTAGAAATTACATTTTTACCATTACGTTTATCCTTTTTATATTTATACGGATTAATAAAAGAACCATCTGAAGAAAATTCTGCATTTTCATTAGAAGACTTAAATTTATTTGATCCTAAAGTATGTAAATCCAAATCTAAATCCAAATCAAATAAATCATTATTGACTAAATTCAATGTTAAAACTAATGGAGCTAAAACAAATATAACTGCAATTATGGAATCAATGAATAAAGTCCTACTATCACCATATAATATTAACTCATATAATCCAAAAATAATTAAGACAATAAGAATAATTGGACTTATATATTTAATGAAGAATATCCAAAATGTATCTACTTTAATAGAAGTCCCTTCATTAATAGTTTCTACTAACCTATCTGCACCATAAACCCAAGCAATAACGACTAACTCAAGCAAAACAGCTAATAAAATAGCAAATTTCATTAAAAATTCTAAAACAACACTTATAAGATAATATCCCATACCTGTTGCAAAGACTAAAGAAGTAAAGATACCAATAATACAAATATATCTAAGAGCTCTTGAACGAGAAAAGTTAAATTTCTCAACAATAGATGAGACAAAAGGCTCAATAATTGCAACGGCACTTGTTAAACCTAACAAGAATAGAAGGAAATAAACTAAAAAAGCAACCACATTTCCAAAAACACCCATTGTATTAAATACCATTGGAATAATTACAAAAATCAAATTAAATCCAGTAATTTGAATTGAATTAATTGCAGAAGAATTTTCAGTAAGTAAAGCACCTAAAAGACCAAATACAATTAATGAGAACAAAATTTGAAATATAAAACTAACTAAAGCTATAATCCATGCATTATCCACTAATCTAAGTTTACCTTCATAATCATCATCAAAATAACTTGTAAAAGAACTAGCTACTCCCTGACCAACTAAAAGAACAAACAAAACTTGAGTAAATGCTGCAATCCAAACATGATAATTAAGAATAGAAGACCAATTTGGACTGATAATTAATGCCATACCCAATTTTGCACCATTTAAAGGTAAAACAAAAAGAAAAATAGCTACAAATAAACCAATAATTATAGGAACAAAAATTAAATTGATTCTAGCTACTCCTTTTTTAATCCCTTTTTTAGATATGAAATAAATTAATATCCAAATAGCAAGGATTGCAATAGCAATCGGAACTATAAGATAAGTTAAAGAATATAAATTAGAGCCTGAATGTAATAATGTATTGTTAAAGAAAATTCCAGGATTATGGCCCCAACCTTTAAATAAACTTAATATAACATAAACAAGGTCCCATCCCATAACACAAATATATATTGCAAGGATTAAAAACACTACAAAAATTGTAAACCAACCTAAGTATTCAAATTCATGTTTAATATTAAACAAAAGTTTAGACAGACTTGACTTGAATTTGACCCCTGCACCGAATTCCAATATCAAAAATGGAATCCCAATAATTACAGTAGCAATTATATACGGAATAAAAAATGCTCCACCACCATTTTCATAAACTAAAAATGAAAATTGAGTTAAGCTAGTTAA
Organism: archaeon; assembly: GCA_024409145.1. Lineage (GTDB taxonomy): Archaea > Methanobacteriota > Methanobacteria > Methanobacteriales > Methanobacteriaceae > Methanobrevibacter. The sequence goes on from JAKSUF010000006.1 coordinate 11,248, forward strand.
ACCTAAAACTGCACCAATCATAGATATTAAAAATACATTTGAATTTTTCCATGTTTTAGTAGATTGATTATCCATCACATACCTCTTTAACTTATTTTAGAAAGCCTATCAAACTCTCATCATTAACATTATAATAATTAATATTATTAAGTTATATTTTTATTCTTTAATAAATCTATTTTTAATATTATCCTAGAGCTTATGAAAAGAAATAAAAAAATAAAAAAAATAAAGAAAATAAAAAAAATAAAGAAGATAAAAAAAGCCCATAAAATTTTACAGACCCAAAAAAGAAAAAATAAAGATATGAGAAATATCCTATCTTAATATAATAAAATAGACATATAACCTATATATCATCTAAAACTTCATAATATTCTTTATTTTTAGCAGGTAATTTAGTAAATATAATTGGTACAATAATAAGAATAATACCTAATACTAACATAATCATTTGACTAGTAAAGTCTGCTTGTAAAATAGTATTTTTAATACCACTTAACCAGAACACTAAAATACAAAGAGGAAGTGCAAATTTAATAACAATTTTCCAAGTTTTACCTAATTTTATAGTGGAATATTCATTCATAGTTTCAATAAGTTTATCGAAATTATAAATCCAACCATAAATAATACATTCAATGACAATAGTAAGTAATAACGCAAAGTTATTCAAGAATGAATCAAAGATACCTAAGAAGAAACTTCCTGCTTGAGTTGTAAACAATAAAGATACAACAAATCCCACAATACAAATATAAGTAGCTGCATTTTTTCTTTTGATTCCAAATTTCTCAGTAATTGCTGCAGATATAGGTTCTACAAGTGCAATAGCAGAAGTTATTCCTGCAAATAAAATACAACCAAAGAATAAAGGACCAATAATTAAAGACCAAAAACCCATTAAGTTAAATACTTGAGGGAAAACAACAAATGCAAGTCCAGTACCATCAGTAATTAACTCATTAAAAGCAACCCCTGAAGATAATGCCATAAATCCTAAAATAGAAAATACTCCAAAAGAGTTGAAAATCTCGAAAGTAGAATTTGAGACTACTACTGTTAATGCACTATCTACTAATTTAGAACCTTTAGGAAGATAACTTGCATAAGTAATCGCAATTGCCATACCTAAACTAAGTGAAAATACAATTTGACCAAAAGCTGCAAGCCAAACATCGAAATCTGCAAGAGCCCCCCAATCCGGAGTAAATATCTGACTGTAACCTATTGAAGCACCAGGTAAAGTAAGTGAGAAAATAACAATCACTACAACCATTACACAAAGTAATGGAATTAAAATTTTACTTACTTTCTCAATACCAGAATTAAGATGATTTCTAGTAATTGCAAGAATAACACCCCAAACAACAAGTACAGAAATAACAACCCACGGAACAAATTGTAAGAACCCATCAATACTTCCAGAAGCTTGTAAAACATTTGAAGCAAAGAAAGTATTTGGATCTGCACCCCAGGCTTTAGTGAAACTCAAAACAAAGTAAATTAAATCCCAACCAATAACACAAACATAATAAGTCAGAATAAAGAAAATAATAAGCAAAATAAGCCAACCAATGGATTCTAACTTATTATTAATAGAATATAAAATTTTACTAACAGATGCTCTAAATCTATAACCTAAAGCATATTCTACCATAACAAATGAAATTCCTAAAAGAAATAGTGCCACAATATATGGAATCATGAAAGATCCACCACCATTAGAATATAAAACATTTGGGAATCTCCAAATATTTCCTAAACCAACAGCAGAACCAATCATAGCCATCATGAAACCAAATGTACTATTCCATTCAGATCTATTTTTTTCAGCCATCAACACACCAAACCTATAATAAATATTAAACATTCTATTAAGTACTCAATAAAATAAAATATTTTTAACAATATCAAAATTAAAAATAAAGTTAAAAATAAAATTAAAAATAATAGAATGAATGAATAATATAATAATTCTTATTTTCAATAAATAAATTCAAAAATAAAGAAAAAGTATTAAAAAATATTCTAAAAATGTGTAATTTAATACATTATTACTAAATAAGTAAAAAGAAATATAAAAACTTTACTAAATCTTTGTTGTGAATAAAATAATATTAAAAAAATAGAAGCAATAGTAAATACATAAAAAACACAGAATAAAAAGGCGAAAAATAAAAAAATGAACAATATTCCAATATTAATTCAAAACATATTATAAATTAAAATAAACTAAAATAAAAAAAATAAAAAAAATAAAAAAATAATTATTTACTATTTACGATATCTTCAGACAAATCATCTTTAAATTCTTCATATGAAGGAACTTTCTCACCAATTACTTTAAGACCTACATACATAAGTACAATTGCAATTACAAGAGAAATATACCATGGAATACCAAATCCAGCAGGAATATATCCAACAAAGATAGCAATAATTGCTACAAATATAGCATAATAAATTTGAGTATTAACATGGGCAATGTGATTACATCCAGAACCCATAGAAGACATAATTGTAGTATCTGAAATTGGAGAACAATGGTCTCCGAAAATAGCACCAGTCAATACAGCACTGATAGTAGATACTAAGAACCCAAATTCAGGTTTTATGTTCCAAGCTAATGGAATTGCAAGAGGCATTAGGATAGTCATAGTACCATATGCTGTACCAGTAGCAAATGAAATAACTGCACCCAATATAAAGATCAATGCTGGAACAGACCAATATGGAATAGATGAAGATAACACAGTTACTAAATAATTTGCAGTACCAACATCACCAATTACAGAACCTAAAGACCAAGCAAGCAATAAGATAACTCCAGTGATAACAATAGTTTTCATACCATCAACCCAAGTACTAATTGCTTCACCAAATGAATATATTTTCTCAGAGACTGCCATAACAATAGCTACTATAGAAGCGAGAAGAGCAGCTTGGAACAATGCGATAGAAGCATCTGAAGCAGATAATGCTTCAAAAATACCATCAAAAGATAAAGGCGCTGTTTTCATTAAAGTAATAAGTGCTTGATCAGTACCATCTAAAATAGAAGTGTATCCACTCCAATAGAATGCAATAAGTGCACTTACAATTAATGTCCCAATTGGAATAATTGCATTCCAAACAGTTAATTTTGCAGTAGGTTCAGGCTCAACTTCATCAAAACCAACAAGTCCAACTTCATCAACAATAGGTTCATCATCTTTTCTCTTACGAGCTCTGATTTCCGCCTTTTTCATAGGTCCAAATTCATATAAAGTAATAGCAGATATAACAATAAAGATTAAAATGAATATGTTATAAAACCTAAAGGGAATAGTTTGCAAGAATACTCCAAAAGAACCCATTGCAGTATAACCAATTTGTTTTAACCCATCTTGAATTAAACTTAATTCTAAACCAATCCAAGTAGAAATAATCATAATACCTGCAATTGGTGCTGCAGTTGCATCAACAATAAAAGCTAATTTTTCTCTAGAGATATGAAGTTCATCCATAACAGGCCTCATAATAGGACCTACAATTAATGAATTAGCATAATCATCAAAGAAAACACAAATACCTAAAATCCAAGTAATAAGTTGAGCAGACCTAGGAGTTTTAGCTCTTTTAGATAAAGATGTAGCTAATGCTTTAGCACCACCCATCTTAGATACTAATTGAATTACACCACCAATAAGCAAACATTGTAAAATAATACCGGCATTCCATGGATCAGACATACTTCCCAAAACATGAGAACATAAACTTAAGAATGCATTAATTATAGTTTCAAAAATATTCGCATTTTGAATACAAATCATAAATTCTCCAACAAAAACACCTATAAAAAGAGATAGAATAGTTTCTTTAGTGACAAATGCAAGTATAATAGCCACTAATGGAGGGAGAATAGACAGTATACCAAAACGAACAGAATTATCTTCAGTTAATGGCTTTTGAAGTACCAATAAAGATAAAACAAAAAGCGCAATTAATGAAATAGCAACAATCAAACCAGCTTTTATATTACGATTCATATATACACCCAATTTAATTAATAATTTAAAAATTACAACATCAAATAGTTAATAAATGTTATTAATTAATAAAATAATAAATTATTAAATTAATAATAAAAATATCAGATTATTAATTTAAAATAATAGAATAAAAATTATAAATGACACTAATTTACTAAGAGAATATTTGATTTAACATCCACTCAGCATCATACTCCTTAATATCATCATAAGATTGACCCATACCTAAAAATAGAATAGGTTTTTTAACTACATAACCAATAGAAAGAGAAGCCCCTCCTTTTGAATCAGCATCAGCTTTAGTGAGAATAATACCATCAATATCAATAGACTCTTTAAATTTACGAGCTTGTTCTGTAGCATCATTACCAGTTAAAGCATCACCCACAAATACAACAAGGTCAGGTTTAGAAACTCTACGAATCTTTTTCATCTCATCCATTAAATTTACATTAGTTTGCATTCTACCTGCAGTATCAATAAATACAATTTCTTTACCTTTTGCTTTAGCATGTTGAACTGCATCAAAAGCAACAGCTGCAGGATCAGAACCTTTTTCATGTTTAATTAATTTAACGCCTAAATTATCTGCATGATGACCAATTTGCTCAATAGCACCTGCTCTAAATGTATCTGCCGCTGCAATTACAGGAGTATAACCTTTTTTAAGATAAAAATTACATAATTTTCCAATAGTTGTAGTTTTACCAGTACCATTAATACCAATCAACATAACTACAAGAGGTTCCCCTTCAGCAACTTTAGCTTCAAGAAGTTCGGTCATAGAAGGACCTTCAATATCAATAATACTTGAAACTACATTTTTAAGTGCATTAAATACATAAGCATCAATATCACTACTTCTTTTTATCTTTTTACCTACAAGATCATTCTTAAGAGATTCAACAATTGTAGAAGAAACATCCATAGCAACATCAGCTTCTAAAAGACCCAATTCTAATTCAAAAAGAATATCATCTAAATCACTTTCAGAAATCGTTTTCTCACGAATAAAAGATAAAAATCCCCCAGTACCTTCAACATCAGAACTAACACTTTTTTTACGACCAAATAAAGATTTACGAGATTTAGATGACTCTTCATTAACTAAACCTTTACTTTCATCACTAAAATCATTGATTTCATTAGCAGAGAGTTCATCATCTTCAAATTCAATAACATCAATCACTTCATCAGAATATTCAGATTCAGTCTCACATATATCTTGAGAATCAGAATCTTTAGAAGAATCACTTAAATCGGAATCAGAAATATCCTCAGATAAATCTTTAGAATCTTCCCCATCATCTTTTTTATTACGTTTAAAGAAAGATAAAAAACTAGATTTTCTTTCTTTTAATTCTTCATCAATATCCTCTTTAGAAGAAGTATCTAAATCAGAATCAACATCTAATTCATCTTTATCAGATTTACTAGATGCAGAATTAACCTCAACATCATCAACTTTTTCTTCTGTTAATTCAATATTATCTTCTTTTTTAGCATCTTCTTCAACTTTATTTCTTAGTTTCCCACTTGCTTCAGCAAATTTCTTTTTTAATGAATCAAACAAGCTTATCCCATCCCTGAATAAAATAATTAAAAATCAAGTAATAATGAATAATATTAATAATATTAATAATATCAGAATATTACAAATTATAAAAAATAAATTATTCAACTAAATAATATATATTATAATAAGGAATTGATAAATT
>JAKSUF010000060.1 GCA_024409145.1 archaeon
ATGATTATTGGATTAATTCTAAGATAATTGTTTTGATAACTATTTTAATTTTTTTAACTATTTTTTATAAATCTTTTTTTAATTCATTTATAAAAAGCAAACATTTATTAATGTTATTAATATAATATATATTTATAATAGGTAACATCATGTTTCATATCTAAAATTGTGATTTTTCGCTATTTTAAATAATTATTAAATTATTCTCTGTTTATTTCTATAATATTAGTGTGCATTTTTATTATAGTTTGTTTATAGCGACCTATTATTTTTAGATAAGTATATGAGTATTTTTATAATTAGATTTAAATCTAATAATCTATATTTTTGGCGTAATTATATGTTAGGTTATTTTTTTCTAATTATTGATCTCATTATTATTTAAAATATTTTCAAATATAATTAGCTAAAAGCATTTTATATTAATTTAACCGACTAATAGTTGTACTTACTGTTTTAATACAATTGTTGGTATTAATTAATAAGTTCAGCTAATTAGTTTTATTACATAAAAAATAGATTATATAAGTTTTTTCAAATTTGTGTAGAAGTTTTGATTGCTATATCTCATTAGATTATAGATTCAACTTATTAACTTAATCAATTAATTTGTTGATTTCTTAAGAGAATTATTATAGTAAATCGCAGCGGTGGATTTCTATCATAGCTTGGAATAAATTATTACAATCTTTGATTATTCATACCTTTAAATTAATAATAACTAAATTTAGAGGTTTAAAGACATTTGTCTTATAAATTAAGAGGAAGATTAAATATGCCAGGACTTTTTGCTGCTAAAAAGCTTAAAAAGAATAGACAAAATTTCAAATGGAAAGACGTAGATTATAAAAGAAGAGCATTACGTTTAGACGTAAAAGCAGACCCTCTCGAAGGAGCACCTCAAGCTAGAGGAATTGTTATCGAAAAAGTAGGTATTGAAGCAAAACAACCTAACTCTGCTATTCGTAAATGTGTTCGTGTTCAATTAATCAAAAATGGTAAACAATTAACTGCTTTCGCACCAGGTGATGGAGCTATTGGTTTTATCGATGAGCACGATGAAGTAATGATTGAAGGTATCGGTGGACCATCTGGAAGATCCATGGGGGACATTCCTGGAGTTCGTTGGAAAGTCAGTAAAGTTAACAATGTAGCTTTATCTGAAATGGTTAGTGGAAAAATTGATAAACCAGTAAGATAATTGGGGTAATTTTTATGAGTAAATTATTTGATAAATGGGACCTTGATGAAGTTGAAGTACAAGACTTAGGTTTAAAAAGATACATCTGTTTAGATGAAATTATTGTTCCTCACACTTCAGGTAGACATGTTAAAAGACAATTTGCAAAATCTAAAGTTTCTATTGTTGAAAGATTAATGAACAAAATCATGAGAACTGAAAGAAACTCAGGTAAGAAAAACAAAGCTTACAATGTTGTTAGAGATGCTTTAGAAATTATTAACAAAAGAACTAAAAAGAACCCTGTTCAAGTTTTAGTTTCTGCTGTTGAAAATACTTCTCCTCGTGAAGAAACTACTCGTATTAAATACGGTGGTGTAGGATACCAAGTAGCAGTAGATATTTCTCCACAAAGAAGAGTTGACCTTTCTTTAGGATTCTTAACTAGAGGAACTTTACAATCTGCTTTCAAAAACAAAAGATCTGTAGCTGAATGTTTAGCTAACGAATTAATTTTTGCTTCTGAAGAAGATACTAGAAGTTTTGCTTTACAGAAAAAAGAAGAAAAAGAAAGAGTTGCAAAAGCAGCACACTAATTTTAGTTGCTTTCAATTCATTAAATTTATATTTTTATATATTTTTTAATTTATTAATTCATATAAAACAATTATTTACATATGTTTAGGTGATTATGTGAGTAGACGAGACAAAATGATTGCAAAAATCAAAGAATTAATGTACGAACCAGAACACATTAGAAACATTGGTATTTGTGCACATATTGACCACGGTAAAACTACTTTATCTGATAACCTCTTAGCAGGTGCAGGAATGATTTCTGAAGAACTTGCTGGTGACCAAAGATTTTTAGATTTCGATGAACAAGAACAAGCTCGTGGTATTACCATTGATGCAGCAAACGTATCTATGGTTCACAATTACAAAGATCAAGAATATCTTATTAACTTAATTGATACTCCTGGTCACGTTGACTTTGGTGGGGACGTAACTCGTGCTATGAGAGCTGTAGATGGTGCAGTAGTTGTAGTTTGTGCTGTAGAAGGAATCATGCCACAAACTGAAACTGTATTAAGACAAGCTTTAAAAGAAAAGGTTAAACCTGTTTTATTCATTAACAAAGTAGACAGATTAATTAATGAAGTAAAATTAGGACCTCAAGAATTATCTGATAAATTCATGAAAATCATCCTTGAAGCTAATAAATTGATTAAAGGAATGGTTTCTGATGATATGAAAGATGAATGGACTGTAGATGTAACTGATGGTAGTGTTGCATTTGGTTCTGCATATCACAACTGGGCTATTAATGTTCCTATGATGCAAGAAACTGGAATTAACTTTAAAGACATCATTGACTTCTGTAATGATGAAAAACAAAAAGAATTAGCTCAAAAAGTACCATTAGCTAATGTATTATTAGGTATGGTAGTAGACCATTTACCTTCTCCTAAAGTTTCCCAACAATACAGATGTCCTAACATCTGGGATGGGGATATTGAAAGTGAAGCTGGTCAAACTATGATTAACACTGATTCTGAAGGACCTTTAGCTGTAATGGTTACTAATGTATCTGTAGATAAACACGCTGGTGAAGTAGCTACTGGTAGAGTATATGGTGGTACTGTTGAACCTGGTAGTGAAGTATTCTTAGTAGGTAGTCATGCTAAATCTAGAGTACAACAAGTAGGTGTATACTTCGGTCCTGAAAGAGTTCCTGCTGAAAGAGTTCCTGCTGGTAACATTGTATATATTACTGGTGCTAAAGGAGCTACTGCTGGGGAAACTATTTGTGATCCTAACCAAAAAATTAAAGAATTTGAAGGATTAGAACACATCTCTGAACCTGTAGTTACTGTGGCTGTAGAAGCTAAAAATACTAAAGACTTACCAAAACTTATCGAAGTATTAAGACAAACTGCTAAAGAAGACCCAACTATTCATGTTAACATTAACGAAGAAACTGGTGAACACTTAGTATCTGGTATGGGTGAACTTCACTTAGAAGTTATTGGTGTAAGAATTAACAATAAAGGTGTAGACATCCAAACTTCTGAACCTATTGTTGTATACAGAGAAACTGTTGCAGGTGTTACTGCAGCTCCAGCTGAAGGTAAATCTCCAAACAAACATAACAGATTATATGTTAAAGTTGAACCTTTAGAAGATTCTCTCTTTGATGCATTACAAAAAGGTGACTTAAAAGAAGGTAAAGTTAAAAGTAAAGAAGAAGCTCCTCAATTTGTTGAATATGGTCTTGACAAAGAAGAAGCAAGAAGAGTATGGGATGTTTACAACAAATCTTTATTCATCAACATGACTCGTGGTATTCAATACTTAGATGAGATTAAAGAGCTTGTTATTGAAGGTTTTGAATCTGCACTTGAAGAAGGACCAGTTGCAAACGAAATTGCAATGGGTATGAAATTTACTCTTTTAGATGCAAAACTTCACGAAGATGCAGTTCACAGAGGACCAGCTCAAATTTTACCTGCTATCAGAAATGCTATTAAAGGTGGTATGATGTTAGCAAAACCAACTTTACTTGAACCTGTTCAAAAAGTATTTATTAACACTCCTACTGATTATATGGGAGCATGTACTAAAGAAATTCTTAACAGAAGAGGTCAAATTGTTGACATGCCAACTGAAGGTGACATGGTAAATGTTGAAGCTAAAGTACCTGTAGCTGAAATGTTTGGTTTCGCTGGTGATATTAGATCTGCAACTCAAGGTAGATGTTTATGGTCTACTGAAAATGCTGGTTTCGAAAGATTACCAAGAGAATTACAAGACCAAATCATTAAACAAATCAGAGAAAGAAAAGGATTATCCCCTCAACCTTTCGGTCCTGAACATTACTTAGGATAATTCTAAAATTTAATTAATACATTTATTAAAATAGAATTCATTATTTTTAGAATTCTATTTATATTATTTTATGATATATATTGTTAATTTTTTATTGTAGATTTTAAATTTTATTTAAAAAAAGTATAATTTTGTCTTCAAAAAACATTACTATTATATATTATAAAAAATATAGTAATAATATATAGTTAGGTATCTCTATATTTCATTTTTATTTTTATAATTTTTTAATTATTAAATTATTAATGAAATAAGCTTAACCTATATGATTTTTATTTATTTAAACTAATTATTTATATGAGGTTTTTATAATGGCAAAAGCAAAAGAACATTTAAATTTAGCATTTATTGGACACGTTGATCACGGTAAATCTACTTTAGTAGGACACCTTTTATTAAAAGCAGGTGCTATCGCTGAACAACAATTAGACGACGGAGAAAACAAATTCAGATTTGTTATGGACAAATTAGGAGAAGAAAGAGAAAGAGGAGTAACTATCGACTTAGCTCACCAAAAATTCTCCACTAACAAATACGACTACACTGTTGTAGACTGTCCTGGACACAGAGATTTCGTTAAAAACATGATTACTGGTGCTTCCCAAGCTGACGCAGCTGTTTTAGTAGTAGCTGCTAACGACGGTGTAATGCCACAAACCAAAGAACACATGTTCTTATCCATGACTTTAGGTATTAAACAACTCATTATTGCTGTTAACAAAATGGATGTAGAAAACTACAGTGAAGACAGATTCAATGAAGTTAAAGAAGACGTTAATGTATTACTCAAATCTATTGGTAGAGATCCTGCAACTGTTCCTTTCATCCCTATTTCTGCATTTGAAGGAGACAACATTAAAGAAACTAGTGAAAACATGCCTTGGTACAAAGGCGATGCACTTATTCCTGCATTAGACAAATTAACCGCTCCTGAAAAACCTGTAGACCTTCCTTTAAGAGTACCTATCCAAGATGTATACTCCATTACTGGTGTAGGAACTGTACCTGTTGGAAGAGTAGAAACTGGTATCATGAAACAAGGAGACAATGTTATCTTTGAACCTGCTGGAGCTTCTGGTGAAGTAAAATCTATCGAAATGCACCACGAAATGTTCCCTGAAGCTGAACCTGGTGACAACATCGGATTCAACGTAAGAGGTGTAGGTAAAAACGATATCAGAAGAGGAGACGTAGCTGGACACACTACTGATGCTCCTACTGTAGCTAAAGAATTCACTGCACAAGTTGTTGTATTACAACACCCTGGTGTAATTACTGTTGGATACACTCCTGTATTCCACTGTCACACTTCCCAGACTGCATGTACTTTCTTAGACTTAACTACCAAACTCGATCCTGCTACTGGTCAACCTGAACCTACTAAACCAGATTTCATTAAAACTGGTGATGCAGCGATTGTACAAATTAAACCAACTAAACCAATGGTTATGGAAGAAGCTCAAAAAATCCCTCCTATGGGAAGATTCGCTATCAGAGATATGGGTCAAACTGTAGCTGCTGGTTTATGTCTTAAAGTTACTGATAAAAAATAAGCTTATTGCTTGTTAATTACAGTAATTAAAGATTTTTATATGTATTATTGAAAAATTTTTTTAGAAAATATATTTTCTAATAAATTTTTCTTAAAATTTTGTTTTTAGGTTTTAAATAATTATAAGTTTTTAATCTATAGTATGTTTTAATTCAGTAATAATCTGAGTTATCCATTTATAGATTACTTAGATTATTATAACCTGTTCTTGGAGGATTAAAACATGAATCAAGCTAGAATTAAACTTACTGGAACTGATCCTGAAAAACTTAATTATGTCTGTGACCAGTTAAAGAAAATTTCTGAAAGAACTGGTGTAGATATTTCTGGTCCAATTCCATTACCAACTAAAAAATTAGTTGTTCCAACTAGAAAATCTCCAGATGGAGAAGGTAAAGCTACTTGGGAAAAATGGGAACTTCGTATTCACAAACGTTTAATTGGAATTGGCGCTGATGAAAGAGCTATGAGACAAGTTATGAAAGTTAATGTTCCTGATAATGTAAGTATTGAAATTGAACTTAAAAATTAAATTTTAAGTATTTAATTGATCTGATTATTTATATATGTTCTTTAAATTAGGTTATTATGCATTTTGCTTTTGCTAATATTACTAAATTTATAGAAAATATATTTTCAGTTCTTTTTTATATTTAATTTAAAATTAAATTTTCATACTTTTTATAAAAGTATACTGTATTTTTTATTTTTATAGGCCGAGATAGTCTAGCCTGGTAAGGCGCGGGACTTGAAATCCCGTGGAGTGATCTCCGCCTGGGTTCAAATCCCAGTCTCGGCGTTTATTCTTATCTTTTTTTATCTTTTTTATCTTCATTGATAAAATTTTAGTAAATTTTTAATATTTTTTGAATTATCTTAAAATGAGTTATTTTTTTATAATGTTATTTTATAATAATCTTATTCAGTTAATTATTATATTTTATTTAATAGTTTAGAATTAGTTTAATCATCAAATTAAACTTAAACAATTAATATTATTAAAAAAAGTATTTTTTTGATTTTTATGTTTTATTAAAAAAAGGAATAAGGAATCATTAGATTCTTATTCTGTTAGTATAATTATATTTTGATTATCCTTTGTATGCACTTCTTCCAATTACCCATAATAATGCGAATACAATAACAAATCCGACTATTGCAACTAAAGTAAAATCACTAAGTCCTCCGATAAATGTACTTACTAAATCCATTTTTTCACCTCTTTAAAAACAAATAATAATCTTATATTTATTTTTAATTATATTTATAGTTAATATTTATTAGATTAATGTGTGGTATTTTGCCAAATCATCTTTTCTAATTACTTGATTTTATTAATTTTGTAATTAATTATTGCTATGTTAATTAATTTAATTATTATTTAATTTAAGCTAATTTTAATTATTAGATAGGTTACACATTATAATTTTTAAAATTATTCTAAGCAGATATATGTTCTATTCAAAATCCAGTAATTTAAGTATTTATTTATTATTTGGATATATGAAAAATGATGCTCTACCATAATTCTTTAGTTTCATCTTCTTATTTTTAATATTTAAATCTTCATTAAATAATGGTTTAATTATTAATAAACAATCTAATTTATCTCTTAAATTCATTATAGGTTCCTGTATTTCAAAAGGAGGTCTAATTGAGAATAAGATATCTGTATCTTTATATATGTTTAAATTAGGTGTGAAAATATCATCTTGAATTATATTCTCATTAGCTGGATTAATATCTACCATAATTAATTCAATATTATCTTTGTCTTTGAGATAATTTGATATTCCTTGAAATTTTCCAACACCAATTTCAACAATTTTGACTTTTTCTTTTTTTTGCTCATTAGCTATTTTTTCTATATATTTTCCTAAATCTTCCCACATTTTTTCGTCCTATTTAATTTGATATTAATTAATTTATTGGAAAGATTTAATATTCTCTTCTTAAAAATATTATTCATAATATATGATTAATAAATTATAAATTATATTAATGTATTCTATTAAAATAATAAAGGTTATATTATGTATATTCGAAATTTCATGCCACAAGATTTAGCAAGAGTTTATGAAATTGAAGTAAACTCTTTTAATGATCCTTATGATATTAATATGCTTAAAGGTTTAGCTGATATTGGTGCAGGATTTTTAGTAGCTGTTGAAGATGATGTGGTTGTAGGATATATTTTATTTTGGTTAAAAGAAGAAAATTTAGGTCATATAATTGCGATTGCTGTTGATGAGAAATATAGATGTCAACATATAGCTACTAAATTATTAATTATGGCAGTTAATGTTCTTCATAATTGTAATGTTCCTAAAATTACTTTGGAAGTTAGAGCAAGTAATGTAATAGCTGTAAATTTTTATAAAAAATTTGGTTTTGAAATTGATCGGAAAGTTCCAAAATATTATAATGATGGTGAAGATGCTTTTATAATGTTTTTAGAAAACTTTCAAAATAATTCTTAAATTAATAAAATTAGTAAATTTATAATATTGATAAATGAGTACATTAGTAAGTTAATAAAATTAGTAAATT